>DATNKH010000746.1:0-3273 GCA_035603475.1 Thermoanaerobaculia bacterium | reverse complement strand
CTGCGAGCTGATCCGCGGGAGGTTCTACCTGAGCCCGGCGCCGACGCCGCTCCACCAGATCGTCCTGACACTCCTGGGCGCACACTTCCTGGAGATCGCCGAGGCAAGCGCCGGCCTGGCCGCGGTGGCGCCTCTGGACGTGCCCTTGGCGGTCCATTCGGTGGTGCAGCCCGACGTCGTGTACCTGACCGCGGCACGCCGGAAACTCGTCGGCAAGCGTCTCGAGGGTGTTCCGGACCTGGTGATCGAGGTCCTGTCTCCCGCCACGTCGCGCCGCGACCGCGGCGAGAAGCTGACGCTCTACGCGGAGAGCGGGGTCAGCGGCGAGAGCGGGGTCCGGGAATACTGGATCGTCGACCCGGAGGCGAGGCAGATCGAGTTCCTGGTCAACGACGGCGGACACTTCGTCGTCACGATGCCGAGCGGTGCCGAATACCGGTCGCCAGTCATTCGCGAGGTGTGGCTGGATCTTGCAGCCTTCTGGCAGCGCGTGGCGGCGATGCTCGCCGGAACCTCGATCGAGAGCCGTTGACCCCGGCGCGGAGTCCTCTCTCGCCGTGCGCAAGATCACCCTGATCACGACCGGCGGCACCATCGAGAAGATCTACGACGAGCTGCGCGGGGAGCTGGTCAACCGGCGCTCGATCGTGCGGAGCATGCTCTCCGAGCTGCGCCTGGAGGACACCGAGGTCAACGTCTTCGAGCTGATGAGCAAGGACAGCCAGGAGATGACCGAGGCCGACCGGCTGCGCATCCTCGAGGCGGTGCGCGCCAGCGGCCCCAGCGGCGAGGGCGACGCGACCGGCATCGTGGTTCTCCACGGCACCGATACCCTCCAGGCGACCGGCGAGAAGCTGTTCGCCGAGATCCCCGCGCCGCGCATCCCGATCGTGCTCACCGGCGCCATGCGGCCGTTCGACATGAAGCAGTCGGACGCGCTGCAGAACCTCACCGAGGCCCTCTTCGCCACCGGCGTCCTGCCGCCGGGGGTCTACCTCGTCGCCCACGGCCGCTCCCTGCCCTTCCCCGGCGTGCGCAAGGACCGCGAGCGCGGCACCTTCACGCGGGATTAGAAAGGCAGCCGCGGCGGCATCTCTCGGGGGCTGCCGTCGTAGACCAGGCGGACACCCGTGGGGTCCGGCGCGACGACGACCCTGGCGTTGGCGTCGAGCTGGTGGCGATCGGCGCGGCCCGGGCCGAGGATATGGAGGACGTCGGCGCCCGCGGCCGTCGCGGCGTCGGCGATCAGACGCCGGTGGCAGCGCCACGGCACCGCCTCGGCGCACATCATCACCGTCCGCGACCGCGCCGCCGACCCCAGCAGGCGGCCGAGGGCGGCCGCGAACGGCTCCGAGGCCATGTAGTCGGCGTAGCCGCGGAAGGCGGCGACCCGCCAGGCGGTGTTCGGCGAGTCGGGCCGGGGCTGGCGCCGGCCGCCGAGGTCGGGCTCGTGGACGTAGGCGATGCCGGCGGCGGCGAGGCTCGCCGCCAAGGCCTCGCGCGAGAACTGCGGATGGCGCCGGGAGGCCGGGAAGCGGCGAACGTCGATCAGCGTCTCGATGCCGTGCTCGGCAAGCAGGCCGAGCAGCTCGTCGATGCCGCGCGTCGAGTGCCCGATGGTGAAAAGAGTGACCGCCATCCGTTTACTATAGACGTGGCGCGGTTCGCCGAGGCCGCAAGTCGCCGATCGAGGAGTGCGTTTGCTGATCCGAGTCGTCACCTACAACATCCATCGCGCGATCGGCGTGGACCGCCGCTTCAAGCCGGAGCGCATCGTCCGCATCCTGCACCACCACAATCCCGACCTGGTGCTGCTGCAGGAGGTCGACGAAGGAGCGCCGCGGTCACGCGAGCTGGACATGGCCCGGGAGCTCGCCGCCGAGCTCGGCTTCGCCCACTTCGCGGTGGGCCACAACGTCAGCCTGCGGAAGGGCCGCTACGGCAATGCCACCCTCAGCCGGTTCCCGATCCTGCGCGAGCGCAACATCGACCTGTCGGTCCCCGGCGGCTGGATCCGCCGCGGCTGTCAGCACACCAGCATCGCGCTGCTCCCGGGGCGGGCGCCGCTCGAGGTCTTCAACCTCCATCTCGGCCTGTCGGCGCGCGAGCGCGAACGCCAGGTGGAGCTGCTCGCCCGCTCCTCCGAGTTCGCCTCGCTCGGCCCCGAGGTGCCATGCCTGGTGGCCGGCGACTTCAACGACTGGCGGTCGTTGCTGCGTCCGAGGTTCACCAACGGCCTCGGGTTCTACTGCGCCACCGACCGCCGCACCGGCCGGCACCGGCCGCTGGCGACCTTTCCCGCCTTCTCGCCCCGCGGCGGGCTCGACCGCATCTATTACCGCGGACCGCTGCGGCTGCTCGGTGTGCGCCGCTGCCGCCTGCAGGTGGCGCGCGTCGCCAGCGATCACCGGCCGGTGATCGCCGAGTTCCAGCTCCACCTTGCTTGAAACGAAGCCGCAAGGCGTATGCTTGCAACCAGATGTCCCGTCCCGCCGTCCTCCTCGTCGAGCCGCAGGCCGCGCGCCGCAAGGAGCTTTCCCGCGGTCTCTCCTCGCTGGGCTACGAGGTCATCCCGGCGATCGACGAGCGGCAGGGGCGGCGCTTCCTGCAGGAGATGGGGGAGCTGGGGCCGGCGGTGGTCATGGCGCCGCTGGGCTTCGTGGATCCCCGCGCCGGCGCGCCAACCACCCAAGACGGCGTCGAGACCGACAACGGCAACCCGCGAACGCTTCTGCTGCTCGGCGAGCGCGAGGAAGACGGGCAGGACCTGCCGGGGGAGGTCCCCTACCTGGCGACCGGCGGCCTGGCGGCGGGCGAGCTGGTGCGCCGCGTTCACGTGTTGCTGTTGGGGCGCGAGGTCGGCGTCGAAGCCGACTCGCAGCTGGCGTCGCTGGTCGGCGATCTCGAGCTGACGCCGTTGCTCGAGCTGCTGCGGGCGCTGCAGCGCGCCGAGGTCTCGGGCCGGCTGGTGCATGCCGCCGGCGAGGTGACGCTGATCCGCGGCCAGGTGGTGGCGGCGGCGGCCGGGGCCACGCGCGGCCTGAAGGCTTTCTGCCGGCTGAGTCACCTCGATTCCGGGCCGGTGCGGGTGGTGCCGGCGGCCGCCGACGACGAGATCGCCCTGGGACGCGGCGGCGTCGGCGAGCCCGAGATCCGCGAGGACATGAAGGCGCTGATCATCCGCGCGCTCGAGGACCGGGTGCACGACGGCCCGGCACCGCGCTCCCGGTTGCGCCTCGAGATCGGCGCCGATTTCTTCGAGCGCAGCTTCAC
>DATNKH010000745.1:0-7773 GCA_035603475.1 Thermoanaerobaculia bacterium | reverse complement strand
CGACGGCGTCAACACCACCGGCTCCGAGTACGGCTTCCAGGGCAAGGAGCTCAACTTCGAGTTCATCCAGGCGATCGACGTCAAGAGCGGCGGCTACGCGGCGGAGTACGGCCGCTCGACCGGCGCCATCATCAACGTGATCACCAAGTCGGGCGGCAACTCGTTCCACGGCGACGCCTTCGGCTATTACGACAACGATTCGCTGCAGGCCAAAGCGCAGCAGGTGCAGTCGAGCAACGGCACCGTCGCCGGCTTCACCAAGAAGGATTACGGCGCCGACATCGGCGGCTTCCTGATCAAGGACCGCATCTGGTTCTTCGGCGCCTACGACCGCGTCGACAACACCCAGAACACGGGGCTGCCCATGGGCGGCCCGCAATCCGGCCAGATCGTCGGCTCCGCGAGCACCCACGACCTGGGAGCCGGCAAGCTCACCTTCAATCTCACCCAGAACCAGACGGTGATCGCCACCTTCTTCCAGGACCCGCGCGACGACACCGGCGCGATCATCGACGCCAACCACTCGCTCAACGGCGATCCGCTAACCTACGAGGGCAAGCGCGTCTTCGGCGGCAAGGACTACGCGCTGCGCTACGAGGGCCTGTTCGGCAACGCCTGGGAGCTCAGCGGGCAGGTGTCGCGGCACAACGAGGCCAATTCCGTGGGACCCGCGACTGCCGCCGGCGACGTGATCCAGTTCCGCGACGACAACAACGCATTCTTCCAGACCGGCGGCTTCGGCCTGATCCAGGACAAGACCTTCAAGCGCGATTTCGGCGGCGGCGCCGCGACCCGCTACTTCGGGCGCCACGAGCTGAAGCTCGGCTTCGAATACGAGAAGGAGGTCGCCCAGGTCACCCGCCGCTTCAGCGGCGGCCAGCAGATCGACGTCCTCCCCAACCCGCAGGACGCCTCGCAGCCGGTCTACAGCCACTTCTACTGGACGACGATGGACGCCACCGGCTATCCCAACTTCAGTGCGCCGGTCTCGGCGCTCAACGCCTCGCCCCAGCATCACAACACCAGTGCCTACCTGCAGGACCACTGGACGGCGTTCACCAACCTGACCGTCAACGCCGGCGTGCGCTGGGACCGCCAGGAGATCATCGATCCCCAGGGCAACACCGCGATCGATCTCAAGAAGGACTTCGCGCCCCGCGTCGGCGTCGTCTGGGACCCCACCAAGGACGGCCGCTCGAAGGTCTTCGCTTCCTACGGGCGCTACTACGAAGAGATCCCGATGGACCTCGTCATCCGCTCCTTCTCCTTCGAGCGGCAGGCGCGCGTCTTCAACTTCAGCGCCGGGAGCACGATGCCCGATCCGGCGGCGGAACTCGCGGTGGGACAGACCTCGGCGATCTTCGGCGGCAACGTCGAGCCCGCCGACCCCAACCTGCACAACCAGTACATCAACGAGTACCTGCTCGGCTACGAGCGCGAGATCCTCCCCGACGTCGCGGTCAACATCCAGGGGATCTATCGCAATTACGGCCAGATCATCGAGGACTTCCTCTGCCGCACCGACGGCACCTACTGCATCGGCAACCCGGGCCAGGGCATCATGCAGCGCATCTTCACCCTCGACTACTCGCAGACCTTCCCGGCGCCGAAGCCCCGGCGCGTCTACAAGGGGATCGAGCTCGACGTCACCAAGCGCTTCTCGCACAACTGGCAGGCGCTCGCCTCCTACGTCTACTCGAAGCTCGACGGCAACTACGACGGCACCTACGCGCCGTTCACCAACGTCGGCGCCGATCCGAACATCTCGGCCGCCTACGACTACTACGATTTCTTCACCAACGGCATCAACCTCAACCGCATCACCGACAACGGCCCACTGTCGAACGACCGCCGCCACCAGCTGAAGCTCTCGGGGATCTACCTCACGCCTTTCAAGCTGTCGGTGGGGCTCTCCTCCTTCTACCGCAGCGGCACGCCCCTCACCGCCTATGGTTACTCGGACATCTACGCCCGCTACGAGTTCTTCCTCACCGACCGCGGCGCCCTGGGGCGCACCCCCTCCAATTACGACGTCGACCTCCATCTCGGCTACCCGCTGCCGGTGGGGCCGGTGACCCTGAACTTCCTGCTCGACGTCTTCAACGTCTTCAACTCCCAGCGGCCGATCCTGCTCGACGAGCGCTGGGACACCAAGCAGGCTGACAACGCCTCGCCGACGCCGACCAACCCGACGTTCGGCAAGCCGGTGCTGCGAACACCGCCGACGTCGCTGCGGCTGGGGGTGCGGCTGAGCCTGTGAGGTAGTGGGTCAGTTCGCCAGGGCAGGAGGGGATGGACCCTCGCGAGGAACCTGACCCACTACCCGCGAGATGGTATCCTCGCTGTTCAGCCATGAGCCTCCTGCTGCCCGTCCTGATCCTCAGCGCCCTCGGCGGGGCGCTCGGCCCCGCGACGCTGGCCGCCGGGGCGGCCGGGGCGGCCAAGGCGGCCGATGCCTCCCCGGCCGCCGCGCTGCATGCGCTCTTCGCCGAGGAGTGGCAGTACTCGCTGCGCGAGGACCCGCTGGCCGCCACCGCGGTGGGCGACAACCGCTACAACGACCGCCTGCCGTCGATGACGCCGGCGGACCTGGCGCGCCGGGATGAGCACGCCCGGGACGTCCTCGAGCGCCTCCACCGCATCGGGCGCGCGCGCCTCGACGAGGCCGACGCCGTCAGCTATGACCTGTTCGAGCGCGCGTTGAGCGACGAGATCAGCGAGTACCGTTTCAAGACCTACCGCCAGTCGATCACCGCCGAGGGGGGCTTCCACACCGATTTCTCGCGGCTGCCCGAGGAGGCGCCGCTCGCCACGCTGCAGGACTACGACAACTATCTCGCGCGGCTGCGCGCCTTCCCCGCCTACGCGCGCCAGAACACGGAGCTGCTGCGCGAGGGTGTCGCCGCCGGTCACACCCTGCCGCGCGTGGTGCTGCGGGGCTACACCGACGCGATCGCCATGCACGTCGTCGACGACGTCACCAAGAGCATCTTCTGGCGGCCGTTCGCGAGCTTCCCGGCGGCGGTGCCGGAGAGCGAGCGCGAGCGGCTGCGCCAGGCCGGCGGGGCGGCCATCCGCGATGCGGTGGTGCCGGCCTACCGCGATTTCCTCGCCTTCATGCGCGACGAGTACATCCCGCACGCGCGCACCACCATCGCGGCGGCGGACCTGCCCGACGGGCGCGCGCTGTATGCCTTCGAGGTGCACCACTTCACCACCCTCGAGCTGGCGCCGGAGGCGGTGCATGCCATCGGCCTGCGCGAGGTGGAGCGCATCCACGGCGAGATGCTCGCGGTGATGCGCCAGGTGGACTGGAAGCAAGGGCTGCCGGAGTTCCTGGAGTTCCTGCGCACCGATCCGCGCTTCTACGCCCGCACGCCGGCGGAGCTGCTCGAGCGCGCCGCGTACATCGCCAAGCGCATGGACGGCAAGCTGCCGTCGCTGTTCAAGGTGCTGCCGCGCCAGCCCTACACCGTCGAGCCGGTGCCCGCCGACATCGCGCCCAAGTACACCGGCGGGCGTTACAACGGCGCGCCGCTCGACAGCCGCCGCGCCGGCACCTACTGGGTGAACACCTTCGCCCTCGACACCCGGCCGCTCTACAACCTCGAGGCCTTGACCTTCCACGAGGCGGTGCCCGGCCACCACCTGCAGATCGCGCTGCAGAAAGAGCTCCGAGACCTGCCCGACTTCCGGCGTTTCGTCTATGTCGACGCCTTCGGCGAAGGGTGGGGTCTCTACTCCGAGTGGCTCGGCCTCGAGGCCGGCTTCTACCGCGACCCCTACAGCAACTTCGGCCGCTTGAGCTACGAGATGTGGCGGGCCTGCCGGCTGGTGGTCGACACCGGCATTCACGCCATGGGTTGGAGCCGCCAGCGCGCCATCGACTACCTGGCCGCCAACACCGCGCTCTCGCGGCACGAGGTCGAGACCGAGGTCGACCGCTACATCTCCTGGCCCGGCCAGGCGCTCTCCTACAAGATGGGCGAGATGAAGATCAAGGAGCTGCGCCGCGCCGCCGAGGCGGCCCTGGGTACGCGCTTCGACGTGCGCGATTTCCACGACGCCGTGCTGCGCAACGGCACCGTCACCCTGCCGGTCCTGGAGCGGCAGGTGCACGCCTACATCCACGCGGCGGGCGCCGCGTCGGCGAACGCTGCTGCCGCCGCGGCGGCGCCATGACGTCGCCCGCGGCGCTGCTCCGCTTGCAGAGCTTCATCGGTGGCCGGTTTATCGCCGCCAGACCCGCCGGCGCGCCGCGCACCATCCCGGACCGCAACCCCTCCGATCCCGAGGACGTGATCGCCGAGGCCCCGGCCGGCGACCCCGCCGACGCCGCGGCCGCGGTGGCCGCCGGCGTCGGCGCGCTTGCCGCCTGGCGCGGCGCGACCGGCCCGGCGCGCGGCGAGCACCTCTACCGCTGGGCGGGAGCCGTCGCGGCGCGCCAGGAGGAGATCGCCCAGGCGATGACCCGCGAGGTCGGCAAGCCGATCGCCGAGGCCCGCGGCGAGGCGGCGCGCTGCGTCGCCATCCTGCGTTACTACGCCGGCGAAGCGGTGCGCGACGTCGGCGAGGTGATCCCGGCGCAGGCCCCCGGGGCGCTGCAGTTCACGCTGCGCCAGCCGCTCGGAGTGGTGGCGCTGATCACCCCCTGGAACTTCCCCGCCGCCATCCCGCTGTGGAAGGCGGCGCCGGCCCTCGCTTTCGGCAACACGGTGGTGCTCAAGCCGTCCGAGGACGCGCCGCACGTCGCCACGCTGCTCGCCGAGACCGCGGCCGCGGCGGCGCTCCCCGCCGGCGTCTTCAACGTCCTGCTCGGCGACGGTCCGGGCGCGGGCGAGCCGCTGCTGCGCGAGCCGGCAGTCGCCGCGGTGAGCTTCACCGGCTCCGCGGCGGTGGGCGCCCGGGTGGCGGCCGCGGCGGCGGTGAGGAATCTTCGCTACCAGACCGAGATGGGCGGCAAGAACGTGGCCATCGTCCTCGCCGACGCCGACCTCGACCTGGCGGCGGCGCTGACCGCCGGCGGCGCCATGCGTTTCGCAGGGCAGAAGTGCACGGCGACCAGCCGGGTGGTGGTGGCGCGGCGGGTCGCCGAGCCCTTCTTCGCCCGCCTGCGGGCGCAGGTCGAGAAGCTTCCCCTGGGGCCGGTCACCGACCCGTCGGCGGCAGTCGGACCGCTGATCCGGGAGCGCTCGAGGCGCTTCGTCGCCGAGGCGGTCGCCGCGGCCTGCAGCGGCGGCGGCGACGGCGGCCGGCATGGCGCGCGCATCGTCTGCGGCGGTCCGCAGCCGCCGGCCGATCCGCGCTTCGCGCGCGGCTGGTTCTTCACGCCGACGGTGCTCGCCGAGGTGCCGGAGGACGCGACGGTGGCGCGCGCGGAGCTCTTCGGGCCGGTGCTCGCCGCCTTCGAGGCCGCCGACCTCGACGAGGCGATCGCCATCGCCAACCGCACCCCGTACGGCCTGAGCGCCACGCTCTTCACCCGCGACCTGGCGAGCGCGCTCACCTACGTACAGCGCATCGAGGCCGGGCTGGTGCGCGTCAACGGCGACACCACCGGCGTCGATCCGCACGCGCCGTTCGGCGGCGTCAAGGGCTCGAGCTCCGGCAGCCGCGAGCAGGGACGCGCGGCGCGCGAGTTCTTCACCGAGATCAAGACGGTGCAGGTCCACCCGGCATGAGTCCAATGAGCGACGACGAGCTTCCAGATCATCTCGAGGTCGTCGACTCGCACACCGAGGGCGAGCCGACGCGCGTCGTCGTCGGCGGCTGGGGCGAAGTCGCCGGCGCGACCATGGCCGAGCGCCGCGACGAGCTGCGGCGGCATCACGATGCGCTGCGGCGCGCGGTGGTGTGCGAGCCGCGCGGCCACGAGGCGGTGGTGGGCGCCCTGCTGACGCCGCCGGTCGAGCCGGGATCGAGCGCCGGCGTCGTCTTCTTCGACAACGCCGGCTACCTCGGCATGTGCGGCCACGGCACCATCGGGGTGGTGCGCACCCTCGACTTCCTGGGACGGCTCGAACGGTCCGACGCCGCGGCGCGGACGGTTCGCCTCGACACGCCAGTCGGGACGGTGACGGCCGAGATCCCGGCGGGCAGCGACGGCGGCGGGAAGGCGCAGGAGCAGGACCAGGAGCAAGGGGCCGGCGTCCGCGACGGCTGGGACCGCGACGAGGGAGCGGTGATCGTGACCAACGTGCCGGCCCGCTGCCACGCCGTGGACGTGGCGGTCGAGGTTCCCTGGCTGGGGCGCGTGACCGGCGACGTGGCCTGGGGCGGGAACTGGTTCTTCCTGACCGGGATCGGCCAGCTGGGAGGGTTGCCGCTCACCCACGACGAGGTTGGGGCCCTCACCGCCGCGACCCTGCGCATCCGCGCCGCGCTCGCGGCCGCCGGCATCACCGGCGACGGCGGCGCCGAGATCGACCATGTCGAGGTCTTCGGGCCGCCCTCGGGCCCCTGGGCCAACAGCCGCAACTTCGTGCTCTGCCCCGGCGGCGCCTACGACCGCTCGCCCTGCGGCACCGGCACCTCGGCGAAGCTCGCCACCCTCTATTCCCGCGGCGAGCTGGCCCTCGGCCAGCGCTGGCGCCAGGAGAGCATCACCGGCGGCCTGTTCAGCGCCTGGCTGACCCGCGACGGCGACGACCTCGTGCCGCACATCCGCGGACGGGCGTTCGTCACCGGCCGGACGACGCTGCTGTTCGATCCGCGCGATCCCTTCCGCGGAGGCTTTCCGCCACCGTGACCCGGCGGCCGGACGCCGTGGTGGTGGGCGCCGGCATCGTGGGGGCGGCCTGTGCCCTGGCGCTGGCGCGCGAGGGCCTGCGCGTCCTGGTGCTCGAGGGCGGCTTCGCGGGGGGCGGCGCCACCGCGGCGGCGATGGGCCACCTGGTGGTGATGGATGACAGCGAGGCCCAGTTCGCGCTCACCGCCTGGTCGCTGCGGCTCTGGGCCGAGCTCGCCGGCGAGCTGCCGGCCGACTGCGAGGACGATCCGTGCGGCACGCTGTGGCTGGCGGCCGGCGAAGCCGAGATGGAGCGGGTGGCTGCCAAGGCCGCCTTCTACCGGGCGCGGGGCGCGGCGGCCGAGATCCTCGACGCGGCGCAGCTGGCGGCGGCCGAGCCGCGGCTGCGCGGCGGCCTGGCAGGCGCGTTGCGGGTTCCCGGCGACCGCGTCATCTATCCGCCGAACGTCGTCCGCTTCCTGCTGGCGCGCGCCGCCGACCACGGCGCCGAGCTCTGGGAGCGGTTCTGGGTGTCGCGGGTGGCCGGCGGCGTGGTCGAGGGCCACGGCGAACGGATCGCGGCGCCGCTGGTGATCAACGCCGCGGGCGCCGCGGCGCCGGCCCTCACTCCCGGGCTGCCGATCGTGCCGCGGAAGGGGCACCTGGTGATCACCGACCGCCATCCCGGCTTCTGCCGCCACCAGCTGGTCGAGCTCGGCTATCTCGACAGCGCCCACGGCCGGCGGCGGGACGAAGGGGCCGCCGCGCCCGCGACGGCTGCGGCAACGACGGTGACTGCTGCGGCGACGACGGTGACGGCTGCGACGCCGACGGCGGCAGCGGCACCGACGGCGGCGGCGATGCCGGCCTCGGTGGCGTTCAACGTTCAGCCGCGGGCGACCGGCCAGGTGCTGATCGGCTCGTCGCGAGAGCTGGTGGGCTGGGACCGCAGCCACAACCACCGCCTCGAGCGGCGGATGCTCGTGCGCGCCCTCGACTTCCTGCCGCGCCTCGCCGGCGTCGCGGCGCTGCGCGGCTGGATCGGC
>DATNKH010000744.1:0-9306 GCA_035603475.1 Thermoanaerobaculia bacterium | reverse complement strand
TCAGACCCTCGCGAATGATCGTCTTCAAGGGTGGCCGCCGCTCGGCAGGCGGCGCCCGCACGGGTCTCCTCAAGAGCTTCGGCGGGCTGATCGCCTATCTCACCGAGGGCCGCCGCGACGCCCTCAACCCCGACCGCGTCGCTTGGACCTCCTGTCGCAACCTCGACGGCGTGAACGTCCCGGCCCGCGCTGCCCAGGTCATGCGCGCTCATGCCAGCCAGCATCCCCGCGCCGAGAAGCCCGTCTACCACTTCGGCCTCAGCCTGCACCCCGCCGAGCACCTCAGCCCAGAACAGTGGAACCACGTCGTCGATTTGTTGCTTCAGCGGCTGGGTCTCGGCCGCCACCAGGCGCTGGTAGTCGCTCACCGCGATACCCTCCACAAGCATGTCCATGTGGTCGTCAACCGCGTCGGCGGCGACGGCCGGGCGTGGGAAAAGGAGAACGACCTGGTCAAGGCCATCGGCGCCGTCCGGAGCATCGAGGTCGAGTACGACTTGATCTGATGAGCTCTCCGCCGAGCAGCGCGCCGCCGTCCTTCACGCCACGACGACCTCCGATCTCGGCCAGGTCGTCGGCGGCGACGGCCCCGGCCACGACAGGATTGCGGTTGCACGTGCCGTCGCCGCCGCCTACCAGCAGCACGGCTACGAGGTCCGCGGCGCGGCCCTGACCGCCAAAGCCGCGGCGACGCTGCAGACCGAGACCGGCGTCCCTGCCCGCACGCTCGCGAGCCTCGAGCGCGCCTGGTCGGAGGGCGCCGAGCGTCTCCATGCGCGCTCCGTGCTTCTCCTCGACCAGGCGGGATCGCTCGACGTGCGGCGGCTCGGCGGCATCCTCGCCGACGCCGGGGATCGCGGCGCCAAGGTCGTCCTGCTCGGCGATCCCGACCGGCTCCAGGCGATCGGCGCCGGCGACGCCTTCCGCGGCCTGCTCGACCACTACCCGAGCGTCCGCCTCGACCCGGTCGGCCGCCAGCCGGAGCCCGGGAAGCCAACCGCCTCCGAGCAGCTCGCCGGGCCCGGTCATTCCTTACCGGCCGGCGGCCAGGTGGCCTCCGCTCTCGACCGCTGCGAGGCTGCCGGCCGCCTCCACTGGACAGACAGCCGCGACGCCGCGCGCGCCGAGCTCCTCGCCGCCCACGCGCGTGACCGCTGCCAGGACCCGGCCGGCTCCCAGCTCATCCTCGCTCGGAGCCACACCGACGTGGCGCCGCTCAACGACGCCGTGCGCGCCGAGCGCCTGGCCGCGGGCGAGATCGGTCCCGGTGTCCGCGCCGGCAGCATCGAGCTCGCCCCCGGCGACCGCATCGTCTTCCTGCGCGATGACCGGCAAGGCCGAGCGGTCACCAACCTCGGGTCCGCTCCCGACGCCGGCGTGCGCGCCGGCGCCCTCGGCACCGTCGTCACCGCGGAATCCCGCCGCGTCGCGGTCCGCCTCGACGACGGCCGCGCGGTGGCCTTCGATCCGGTCCGCTACAGCTCGGTGGCGCATGGCTACGCCGTCCCCGTGCACCGGTCGGAAGGCGCCAGCGTGGACCGCGCCTCGTCCTGGCGGACCCTCGCATGAATCGCCACGACGCCGGCATCGTCCTCACCCGCCATCGCGACCGCGTCGACCTCTTCGCCGACCGAGAGACCTCCCCCAGCCGCGAGCATCTCGACAAGGCCCTCGCCCGCGCCGGCCACAAGGACCTGGCCGGCGACTACGCCGCGGCCGAGCTCCGCCGCACCACCGCCCGCTTGCAGGACCTCGCCGCCAAGATCCGCAGCGCGACCCTCGAAGAGCGCCCGCTCGGCAAGGCCCTGGCAGCGCTGCAGGATCTCAACGGAGCGAGGCTGCGAGTGGTCGGGGCTCGCCGTGACGTCGCCCAGGCAGCCGGCCGGGTCTATGCCGATCCCGCGCAGGCCCTGCGCAGCCTGCTCCGCGACTCCCAGGCTCCCGCTCGCCTCCGCCAGGGAGAGGCCCGCCTCTACGGCGACCTTCAAGGCCGCGCGATCCTCGGCGCATCCAACCGCGAGCGCACGAAGGCCATCCACGGCGTGCCGTCCCTGACCGGCCGCCTCGACGCCTACCAGCGAGCCATCGCCGGCCTCCAGGCAGCCAAGCAAGCGTTCCGCGCCCAAGCCCAGCAGCTCACCGGCCCAAGCCTCCTCTCCCAGCCGCCGGCCAGGACAGCCGACCGCACCCTGCCGGGCCCAGACCCGACCCGAGCCCTCCGCTCGCGCATCCCAACTCCCGCCCAGATCAAGCATGCGCAGGCGCGTGCCACCGCCACCCTCCGCACCCTCGAGCAAGCCTCGCGCGCCGCGCACGACGCCATCGAGACCGCCATCGGACGCATGGGCAAGCCAGCCGTCGACAGCGCCCTCCTCCTCCTACCGCCGAAGGTGGCGCTGCCGGTGATACTTGCCGAGCGCGCCGTAGCCCACGCCGTCGACCGGAGCCTCGATCTGGGCCTGGGACGGTAGGGCGCGGCAGCTACGGCCTCCCTGAACGCCCGTGCCCGCTGCCGGCAGGAGGCCACGGCGCAGTACGTGACCGTCACGGGCGGGTCACTCCGAGGCGATGGGCATCCCCCGGCTATCCAGAGATCGCATATACTCTTTCTTGACACTTCGGGCCTCCGTCGCCGGACACCGGCCCGGACCATTATGAAGAACTTCTTCATCAGCTACAACAGGGCGGACCGCTCCTGGGCCGAATGGATAGCATGGCATTTGGAGGAGGCCGGATACACGACGGTGCTTCAGGCCTGGGACTTCCGACCCGCTTCGAACTTTGTGCTGGAAATTCAGAAAGCCGTTTCGGACGCCGAGCGCACCATTGCCGTCCTCTCGCCTGACTATCTCACGTCGTCGTTTACGCAGGCTGAGTGGGCGGTTGCCTTTGCCCGGAACCCGACGGGCGAAGAGGGACTGCTGGTGCTGGTGCGCGTACGCGACTGCGCGCCAGAAGGCTTCCTGTCTCAGATCGTCCATATCGACATTTTTTCAGAATCGCTATCAGAGACACAGGCCAGAGATGCTCTGCTCGCCGGAGTGAGTCGCGATCGAGGCTCGCTGCGCGGGAGCAAGCCTGACTTCCCGTCCACGGGGATGGTAACGGCAAGGAGAACGGCGGCTCAGAAACCCCGCTTCCCCGGCACTCCGCCACCGATCTCGAACATCCCGTTCCGCCGGAACACGGATTTCACCGGGCGTGTCCAACTGCTCGACGGCCTCCGAACAGCACTGGCTTCCGGGCGGCCTGCCGCACTAACCCAGGTGATGACCGGCCTTGGTGGAGTAGGTAAAACCCAAACTGCAGTTGAATATGCTTATCGCTTTGGCACGGAGTACGAGGTCGTATGGTGGATACGCGCCGAAGAGCCGACAAAGCTGCACGTCGACTACGCGGCACTTGCCTCAGCGCTGAAACTACCGGAGAAGGATGCCGCCGAACAACTAAACCCCGAAGCGCGGCCACAAGCAATCGTCGACGCCGTACAACGCTGGTTCCGCGAAAATCGCGGCTGGTTGCTCATCTTCGACAACGCCCAAGGCTTGACCGATGTTGGCAAATTCCTTCCGCGGGCGAGTACCGGTCAGGTAATAGTCACTTCCCGAAATCAGAACTGGCAGGGCATGAGTGCGTTGCCTGTCGAGATGATGGAACGGAATGAGTCAGTAAACTTCCTTTTGACGAGGACAACATTGGCTGACCAGCAGGCGGCCTGGAGCCTGGCCGAAGCGCTAGGAGACCTTCCCTTGGCACTAGAACAAGCCGGGGCCTACATTAAGATAACCAACTGTTCGATAGCCGAGTATTTAACCTTATTCCACAAATACTCCCAAGAGCTCATGAAACGTGGCACAGGCGGCGACTATCAGGAGACCGTGGCTACAACGTGGATAATCTCATTCGAACAGGTGAAAAAGACATCACCGGCAGCGGAAGACTTGTTAAGTCTCTGTGCCTTCTTGGCTCCTGACGACATCCCATTGCAAGTCCTCATCAGCAGCAAGGGAAGCCAGCATCTGCCTGGTGCTCTTGCCAAGGCGATAGAGAACCCTATCGCCTTTAACGACGTAGTGGCGTCCCTCCGACTCTACTCACTCGCGAAAGTGAGCGAGGACCGCTTACTCTCCGTTCACCGTCTCGTGCAGGCTGTAGGACGCGATCGGCTGACGGAAGAGGACATGAAGGGCTGGGCCAAGATCGCGGTCCTGTTATTGAGTGAAGCTTTCCTATTTGACAGCGATGATCTGCGGACATGGCCCGCCTGCTCAACCCTGCTCCCTCACGCTCTCGCGGCCACGGAGCATGCCAGGGCGCTCCAGGTGGCCTATCAAGCGACAGGCCGATTGCTGACGGCTTTGGGGAAATACTCAGTCGGACGGGCGGAATTCGCCGAAGTGAAGGCTGCTTTCGAACATGCACTAGCGATTGATGAGAAGATCCGTGGTTCAGACGATCCCACTGTTGCTCAAGACGCCACCAATCTTGGATTTCTCCTCAAGAATCAGGGCGATGATTTATCAGGTGCAAGGACGTACTTTGAGCGAGCGCTGCAAATCAACTTGAAAGTATATGGCGCAAATGGTCCCGAGGTCGCGATAAGCCTTAACAACCTTGGAATTATTCTAAAGGACCTGGGCCACCTCAAAGAGGCGCGGAAGGCATTCGAGCGGGCGTTGGGAATCAACGAGAAAAAGTATGGTCCAGCGCACCCTGAAGTGGCGGTCAATTTAGACAATCTGGGATTCTTGCTGAAAGACCAAGGTGATATGAAGGGTGCCCAGATATATTTTGAGCGAGCCCTGAAGATCAATGAAGCTGCCGCTGGCGTCGCTCGCCGTATCGTAGCTGCAAATCTTAATAATCTTGGCATCATTCTCAAGGACCAGGGCGACACCGAAGGTGCGCAGACATACTTTAAGCGGGCGCTGGCGATTAGCGAGGAATCTTACGGTCCGAACCATCCTGAGGTGACTGCCTCGCTCATGAATCTTGGCTACTTGATGAGAGATAAAGGCGACGTCGAAGGCGCACGGGTGTATCTCATGCGCGCGCTAGGTATTTACGAAGACGTCTACGGCAAGAAGCACCCCAGCGCGGTGAGTACCCGCGAGAGTCTTGGCTCTCTCAAGAAGCCAAAGGTGATCTCGAAGGCGCGTAGGCAAACCTGGTCGGGTAGACTGCCGCCCATGTCGATTCCCACCGAACCGATCGGCAGCATTCCACGCCCGCCGGAGCTGATCGCGGCGATGGGCGAGCTGGCGGCGGGACGGATCGCGCCGGAGGAAGCGGCGGCGATCGCCGGCGAGGCGCTCCGCGACACCATCGCGCGCTTCGAGGCGACGGGCTCGCCGGTGATCAGCGACGGCGAGCAGACCAAGCCGAGCTTCGCCACCTACCCGATCCACGGCCTCGACAACCTGGCGCCGGATGGCGTGACCATCCCGTTCGCCGATGGACACACCCGGCAGCTGCCGTGCCTGACCGCCGGTCCCTTCCGCTACCGCACCCGAGCGGCGAGCTACCTGGCGGCGGCGCGGCGCTACACCGGCAGGCCGATCAAGCAGGCCGTCATCTCGGCCTCGGCGCTCAGCCTGCTCTATCCGGCCGAGGGGATCGCCGGCTACCCGCGGGAAGAGTTCCTCGCCGACCTGGTCAACGAGGCGGAGGCCGATATCCGCGGCTGCCTGGAGGCCGGCGCCTGGGTAGTGCAGATCGACTTCACCGAGGCGCGGCTGGCGGTCAAGCTCGATCCCTCGCGCGGCCTGCTGCGGCAGTTCGTCGACCTCAACAACCAGGTGCTGGCGCGCTTCTCCGCCGCCGAGCGGCAGCGCATCGGCGTGCACACGTGCCCCGGCGGCGACCAGGATTCGACGCACAGCGCCGACGTCGACTATGGAGACCTGCTCCCCGACCTGTTCGCGCTCGATGCGGGGCGCTTCTACCTGCAGCTGGCGAGCGAGGCCGACCGCCGGCAGGTGCTGAGCATCATCCGCCGGCACGCCCGCCCCGAGCAGCTGATCTTCGTCGGCGTTATCGATCCGATCGACCCCCGGATCGAGACCGCGGAGGAAGTGCGCGACCGGGTGCTCGAGGCGGCGGACTTCATCCCGCTCGAGCGGCTGGGAACCACGGACGATTGCGGCTTCTCGCCATTCAGCGACGACACCTCGACCGGCCGCGACACGGCCTTCGCCAAGATCAGCGCCCGCGTCGCCGGCACCCAGCTGGCGGCGCGCGTCCTGGGCGTTCAGAGCTAGCCGACCCGGAGGGAGGCGGCGGCTCCGCGTCGCGGGGCCCTCGTGGGCGCCACGCCGCTCCGATCGGCACCGCGGCTATCGAGCACCGGCCTGCGGTTGATATCGGGAGCTGCCCCGCGCCCTCGCCTTGGCGGCTTCCACGGCGCGGTCGCGAGCCGGAGCTTGGGTCACCAGGGAATCGACCAGCTGCCGGGCGACCTGGAACACGTCCTCCACCGCGCGGTGGAACGCGGCCTCGTTCGCCTTCGAGGGCGCGTTGAATCCGCTCAGCTTGCGCACGAATTGCAGCGACGAGGCGCGGACCTCATCGTCGGTTGCAGGTGGTTCGAAGTTGAAAAGCGTCCGGATGTTCCTGCACATGGCGTGTCTGCGACCTCCTGTCCAGCTTTGCCGAGAAGCGATCCACCGATCCCCGTCGCGGCGTGCAAGTCAGGTTAGCAGGTCTGAACGCAGAGGTGAATGCTGGGGAACGAGCGCTTCCCGCCCCCCCGCCCTTGCCGCCGCGCCCTGCGGCGGCTACGATTGGCGCGCTCCCGCCCGGCCAGGCGACCGCGGGACGTCAGCCCGACATGAAGACCATCCTCGTCACCGGCGCGCTCGGCCAGATCGGCTCCGAGCTGGTGCCGGCCCTGCGCGAGCGCTACGGCGCCGGGCAGGTGATCGCCTCCGACATCCGCATGCCGCCGGTGGAGGACCTGGCCGGCGGGGGGCGCTTCGAGTTCATCGACTGCACGAACCCGCGCCAGATCCAGGACGTGGTGCGGGCGCACGACGTCGGCACCATCTACCACCTCGCGGCGCTGCTCTCGGTGACCGCCGAAGAGAAGCCGCACATCGCCTGGCAGCTCAACATGGACGGCCTCTACCACGTGCTCGAGACGGCGCGCTCGGCGGGCTGCAAGGTCTTCTTCCCGAGCTCGATCGGCGCCTTCGGCCCGGGCACGCCGCGAGACCACACGCCGCAGGACACGATCCAGCGGCCCAACACCATGTACGGCGTCACCAAGGTGGCGGGCGAGCTGCTCTGCGACTACTACCACCGCCGCTTCGGGGTGGACGCGCGCGGGCTGCGCTTCCCGGGCCTCATCTCCTACGTCGCGCCGCCCGGCGGCGGCACGACCGATTGGGCGGTGGCCATCTTCTACGAGGCGATCCTGCACGGCCACTACACCTGCTTCCTGCACCCGGACACCCAGCTCGACATGATGTACATGCCAGACGCCCAGCGCGCCATCGTCGGCCTGATGGAGGCCGAACCGCAGCGGCTGCGGCACCGCAACGCCTTCAACATCACCGCCATGCAGCTGACGCCGGCGCGGCTCGCGGCGGAGATCGCCGAGCACCTGCCGGACTTCCAGGTCGAGTACAAGGTGGACCCGGTGCGCCAGGCGATCGCCGACTCCTGGCCGCGCTCCATGGACGACGGCGCGGCACGCGAGGAATGGGGCTGGCAGCCGACCTACGGTCTCGCGGACATGACTCTCGACATGCTGGACAAGCTGCGCGCGAAGTTGCTCGCTCACCGCGTCGCCCCCGCCCCCGAGGCGGCCGGCACCGCCGGGACCGCTCGCGGCGGCAAGGCCTAGGAAGGCCCAGGAAGGAGCTGCCGATGCCCATCGACCGCATCCACGACGTCCTGGCGGCCGAGCTCGAGGCCCTGCGCGAGCGCGGCACCGCCAAGCGCGACGAGGCCGTCATCACCCGCGCCCTGCCTGCCGCGGACGGCCGCGGGCCGCGCTTCCAGCTCGCGGGCCACGGGGACCGGCCGTTCCTGAAGATGAACTCGAACAGCTACCTGGGACTCACCCACCGCCGCGAGCTGATGCGTGCCGAGGAGGAGGCGGTCGAGGCTTTCGGCACCGGTCCGGGGGCGGTGCGCTTCATCAGCGGCACCTACGAGCCGCACGTGCGCCTCGAGGAGCGGCTGGCGCGGTTCCACGGCCGCGAGGCGGGGATGATCTTCAGCTCCGCCTACGCCACGGTCGTCTCGCTGCTGGTGCCGCTGATCACCGCCGAGACCGTGGTGATCAGCGACGAGCTGAACCACAACTGCATCATCAACGCCATCCGCCTCGCCCGCCCGCTCGCCAAGGAGGTCTACAAGCATCTCGACCTCGACGGCCTCGAGCGCCAGCTCGCCGCGGCCGCCGGCCAGGCGAAGCGCGCCGTCGTGGTGACCGACGGCATCTTCAGCATGCGCGGCGACCACGCGCCGCTGCCGGAGATCTTCGCCCTGGCGCGGCGGTTCGACGCGGCGTTCCCCGAGAACGTGCTGGTAGTGGTGGACGATTCGCACGGCGTCGGGTCTTTCGGCCGCACCGGCCGCGGCACCGAGGAGCAGACCGGCTCCGGACCTGCGGACCTGCTGGTGGCGACGCTCGGCAAGGCGCTGGGGGTGAACGGCGGCTACGTGGTCGGCAGCCGCACCCTCCTCCACTACCTGCGCGAGACCTCGCCGATGTACATCTACTCGAACCCGATCACGGTCGGCGAGGCGGCGGCCGCCCTGGCGGCGGTGGACATCCTCGACAGCCCCGAGGGCCTGCGCCTGCTCGAGCACCTGCGCGCGATGACCGCGCGCTTCCAGCAGGGCCTCCTCCGCCTCGGCTACGAGACCATCCCCGGCGAGCACCCGGTGGTGCCGCTGATGGTGCGCGACACCGCCAGGACCAGGGCGCTGGTCGAGCACCTCAAGGGCAACGGCATCCTCGCGACCGGCCTCGCCTACCCGGTCGTGCCGCGCGGCGACGAGGAGATCCGCTTCCAGGTCAACGCCTCGCACACCCCGGCCGACGTCGACGAGGTGCTGGCGGCGCTGGCGAGCTTCGCCGCCAGGTAGGCGGCGAGGCGCCTCCGGACGCGCGGGCGGCCAGGCTGCCGGGCGGCAGAGGCTCAGCGCGACATGGTCGAGAGCGTCCCGACCCCACCTGCCGGACCCCGGACGAGCGGCATGCCGCCGCTCTGATCGAGCGGCTTTACTGCGCCGAGTAGCTCAGAACCCCGTTGATGCCGGTGGCCAGGTAGAGCGTGCCGGAGTGGAGGGGAT
>DATNKH010000743.1:0-5854 GCA_035603475.1 Thermoanaerobaculia bacterium | reverse complement strand
GCAGCGGCGTCAGCCTGGTGAGCCGCGTCCCCCGGGGAGCGGTGCTGCAGCCGCCGCCCGCCGCGAGAAACGCCGGCGGCGGTCCGGCCGTGCTCGCGAAGGGCGTCCGCGGCGCGCGTCTCGCCGGGTTCCGCCTGGCCGGTACGCCGCAAGCGCCGTGGAGCGTGGGCCTGCGCCTCGACGGCTCCGAGGTCGTGATCGAGGAGACCGAGGTGACCGGCGCCGCCGGCGCCGCGATCGAGATCCGCGGCGCCGATCGCTCGACCCTGCGCTACTGCTACGTCCATCACAATGCCGGCCCCGGCATCCTCGTCGCCGGCGATGCGGCGCCGCGGCTGCTGGCGAACCTGATCACCGGCAACGGCTCCCGGCCCGGCGCTCCGGCGCCGGGAGTGGAGGTGCGGGACCTGGCGGCGCCGCTGCTCGCCGGCAACCGCATCGAGGGCAATGGCGGCCCTGGCGTCTCGTTGCCGGTGCCGGAGCGGGTCGACGAGATCTGGCGCTGGAACGCCTTCGGTGCGGTCTCGCGCGAGCTGGCGGTGCGGGTCGCGAGCGGTCCCGCCGGCGCGGCTGCCGGCACCCCCGGGCGGGCCGTCGCCGCCCGCTCGCTCGCCGCCCGCCCCGCGGGCGCCGCGGGCACCGGCCCTCCCGGCGCGGCAGGCGGGGCCGCGGCCTCCCGCGCACCCCGGAGGCAGGGATGACGGTGCAATCGGTTCCCACCGTCCCCACCCTTCCCCTCGTGGGCCGCCAGCACATCATCGGCCGCTTCGAGGTCAGGGACTTCCTCGGCCGGGGCGCGATCGGCGACGTCCTGCTCAGCTGGGACCCCCGGGAGGAGCGCCTGGTGGCGCTCAAGGTGGTGCGCGCCGCCAAGACCGATCCCGAGATGCTGGAAGCGGAGAAGAACGGTCTCTCCCTGCAGGCGCAGCTGGCGGCGGTGGCGCCGCAGGTGGCGGCAGTCTACGAGCAGGGCCAGGACGGCGACTTCTTCTGGGTGGCGATGGAGTACGTCGCCGGGACCGACCTCTCGGAGGTCCTGGCGCGAGGCGCGGTGCCCGAGGCGAAGGCGGTCGGCATCGCCCTCGAGCTGGTGTCGATGCTCGAGATCTGCCACGAGTTCTCGGCCGAGATCGGCGGCCGGCGGATCTTCGGCATCGTCCACGGCGACATCAAGCCGGAGAACATCCGGCTCCAGGACGGGGACCGCGTGCGGGTGCTCGATTTCGGGATCGCCAAGCATCTCTCCCAGACGCGGCGGTTCACGGTCAACCTCTTCGGCAGCCTGCCCTACACCCCGCCCGAGCGCCTGGAGCGGGGTGTCGTGGACCGCCACTCCGACCTCTGGGCGGTCGGCGTGGTCCTCGCGGCGATGGTTTCGGGGCGGCGCCCCTTCCCCGGCAACACCCCCGAGGAGCTGGAACAGGCCATCCGGCACGGGGTGGCGCCGCTGCCGCTCCCGGACGGCTGCTCGCCGGGGCTCTCGCACGTGGTCGAGAAGTCGCTCGCCTTCGACGTCGGCCGGCGCTATCAGACCGCCGCGGAGCTCAAGGCCGACCTCGCGGCCCTGCGCGACGGCCTGCCGCTGCCGGCGGCACAGGCGAACGACGGCGCCGGGAGCGACCTCCACGCCACCCGCCGCACTATCCGCCCGCTGTCGCCAGAGGAGATCCGTGCCGCCGAGGCCACCCGCCGCACGGACCGGCCCACCGGCCCCCTTGGCCCGGCCGGCAGCGGGCCGGCGAACCATGAGACCGGCCGGGTTGGCGTCGCGAATGGCGCCAACGGCTTGAACGGCGCCAACGGGTTGAGCGGCGCCAACGGCTCATCCGGTGCGAACGGGGTGAACGGTGCCGACGGCGCGGGCGGAGCGGCGGCAGCCGGCAGCGAGGCGGCCGCGGCGGGCGGCGGCGCGGCGGCGGCACCGGCCGCACCGACCGCACCGACCGCTGCGGGGGCGACGGCGCCGCGGCCCCGGCGGCGCTTCCGGCGGGCGGTCCTGCTGCTCGCGGCCGCCGCGCTGCTGGCCCTCGGCGCCTCCCAGCTGTGGGCCTGGAACCAGGCCAAGCAGCTGCGCCGCGACCTGGCGGAGGTGCATCCGGACCTCGACGCCCTCGTCGAGCGCTACGACCAGGCCGCCGCCTGGAGCTGGCTCTCGAGCGATCTCTTCGGCGTCGGCGACGAGCTCGAACGGTCGCTCACCGCGGCCGCCTCGCGCATCCTCGACAGCTACCACGGTGACGACCCGACGACCAGCCAGCGGGGGTGGGAGACGGCCTATCGCTACCTTCACGCCGCGGCCCAGATCGCGCCGCGCGACCGCGGCGTCCGGTCGCGGATGCTCTATGCCCACGGCCACCTCGACCGCCTCGCGTCGCTCGCCGCGCGCGGCCAGGGCGATCGCCAGCAGGGCCTGGCGCTGAGCAAGGAGGCGGTCGCGGAGTTCCAGGAGGCGTCGCGCCTGGACCCTGCCTGGCCGGACCCCTGCCTCGGCCTGGCCCGGATCTACGCCTATGACCTGTTCGACCTCGACGCCTTGCAGAAGACGCTCGACGAGCTGACGCGGCGCGGCTACCCGCTAGGACGGCGCGAGAATGCGATGCTCGGCGACGCCTTCCGCATGCGCGGCCTGGCGCTCGAAGCGCGCGCCCACCAGGTGCGCGGGGGCGCCGGCGAGATGGACCTGCTCAAGCAGGCGCGCGACGACCTCGAGCAGGCGGTCCACACCTACGCCGGCATCCCGGGCTTCGCCGCCGCCGCCGGCAACCGCGAGGAGGCCGAGGCGCACCTGGAAGCGATCGAGGCGCGGCTGTCGGCGCACCATCCTCTAGGCTTCTGGGAGCGGCTTGGCCGCGCGCTGACGCGGGAGTTCCGCAAGCCCGGCGGAGGTTGACGGCGGGTATGGCCGGGTAACGGCGGGTGGCGGCGAGTCCCTTGCCGCCGCCCGGCGCTGCTTGGCGGCAGGCGTCACCGGCGTCTCCGGACCTCGGTCGGCTGCAACGTCGCGCGGGAAACACCGTAAGGAGAACGGATGGGCGTCACCATCAGCCGCGCCGCCGAGCGCCAGAGCCGGCCCGATCCGTGGCACCGCGCCGCGGGTCTCGTGGGCGATCCCGCGGCCCATCGCCGCGGGCGCGAGGCCGCGCTCCTGGCGGTCTCGGGCGGCGTCGTCGTCTTCGCCGCCGTGCTGACCTGGCTCACCGTCTCCCGGCCGCTCGCCGACCTCGACACCCGCATCGCCCGCGGCGAGATCGTCAACCTCAACACCGTCTCGAGCTCGGGCGAGCTGACGCCGCTGCTCGCCTTCCTGCCGAGCGCCCAGGAGCGCGCCTTCGTCGCCGACCGCATCCGCCAGCGGCTGGCGGAGGCGCCGGCCCACAACGTCGGCGAGCTCGGGCGGCTGCGGGTCGCGGCGGCCGAGGTCGACCGGCAGCGGCTGCCGGGCCTGGCCGCGCGGCTCACCGCTTCCGGCCGGGACACGGTGGCGCTGCTCTCGCCGGCGGAGCTGCGCCAGCTCAAGCCGCAGCTGGTGGTGCGGACCGCGTCCGAGTACCGCGCCTCGTACCTGCTCGGCGCGGCCCTGCTGCTCGCCGGCTTCGCCGCCGCGCACCTGGCGCTACGCTTCCGCCGGTTCCAGGGCGACGAGATCCTGCTGCCCGTGCTGCTGCTGTTCTGCGGCCTGGGCTTCGTCCTCATGGCCAGCCTGCGCGACCCGCTACGGGACCTGCCGCTCCACGCCCGCTTCGCCGAGGGAGTGCTCGCCGGCTGCGGCCTCTACGTCCTCGGCGCGCTGGTCGACCTCGAACGCACGGCGCTGCCGCGGCGCGGCGCCTGGACGATGGCGCTGGCGGGGCTGCTCTCCGCGCTGCTGATCGTCTTCGGCGGCGGCCCGGGGGTGAGCGACGCGAAGGTCAACTTCCTGGGCTTCCAGCCGGTCGAGCTGATCAAGATCCTGATCGCGCTGTTCCTCGCCGGCTACTTCGCCGACCGCTGGGAGCTGCTGCGCGAGGTGCCGGAGCGGCGGGTGCGGCTGGGGCGCGCCGCGCGCCACTTCCCCTTGCCGCGCCTCGAGTACGTGCTGCCGCCGCTGATCGCGATCGGCCTCGTCCTTTTCTTCTTCTTCCTGCAGAAGGACCTGGGACCGGCGCTGGTGCTCGCCTGCCTCTTCCTGATCCTCTTCTCGGTCGCGCGCGGCCGCGGCGGCATGGCCCTGCTCGGTGCGGCGCTCGTCGCCCTGGCCTTCTTCACCGGCTACAAGCTCCACTACCCGCGCACCGTCGGGCAGCGCATCGGCATGTGGCTCGCTCCCTGGGACACCTGGTTCCGCGGCGGCGACCACCTGGCCCAGGCCATCTGGTCGCTGTCGGCGGGCGGCGCGACCGGCACCGGCATCGGTCTGGGCGAGCCGGGCCTGGTGCCGGAGGCGCACACCGACATGGTGCTCTCGGCGCTGGGCGAGCAGCTGGGACTCTTTGGCCTGCTGGCCGTCGCCGGCCTCTACGCACTGCTGATTCAGCGCGGGCTGCGCGCGGCGCGGCGGTCCGGCAGCGCTTATGGGTTCTTTCTGGCCCTGGGCTTGACCCTGCTGCTGGCCCTCGAGACGGCGCTGATCAGCGGCGGCGTGCTCGGCCTGCTGCCGCTCTCCGGCGTCACCTCGCCGTTCCTCTCCTCCGGCCGCTCGGCGATGCTCGCCAACTTCCTGGTCGCCGGGATCCTGGCCGGAGTGTCCGCCCGCCGCGCCGCGCCCGAGGCGGTGCGGCCCTTCCTCGGCGGCGCGCGCTGGGTCGGCGCCGGCCTCGGCATCTTCCTCGGCCTGGCCCTCTGGCGCCTGGCCGACTTCCAGCTGCTCCGCGCCGACACCTACCTGACGCGCGGCGCCGTCGTGCTGCAAGGCGACGGCGTGCGCCGCGTCCAGTACAACCCGCGGCTCGCCGCCATCGCCGCCACCATCCCGCGCGGCTCGATCGTGGACCGCGCCGGCGTGCTGCTGGCGAGCAGCGACCCGGAGGAGATCGAGCGGCAGCGCGAGCAGCTGGTCAAGCTGGGGGCCGCGGCCGACGACCTTGCCGGGGCCGCTCCCGACCGCCGCACCCGCGTCTATCCCTTCGGCGGGCGCACCTTCCACCTGCTCGGCGACCTGCGCAACCGGGTCAACTGGACCGCCCGCAACACCTCGTTCGCCGAGCGCGACGCGCGCGTCCGCCTGCAGGGCTACGACGACTATGCCGGCGTCCTGCGGGTGCGCCAGCCGGACGGGACCGAGACGCCGCAGGTGGTGGTCGACTACCGCGAGCTGGTGCCCTTGCTGCGCCACCGCTACGAGCCTGAGCACCCGCTGGTGAAGCAGATCCTGGGGCGCGACCGCACCGTGCGGCTCACCGTGGACCTGCGGCTCCAGCTGGCCGCCGAGGAGGTGCTGAAGAAGGCCGCGGCGCAGGCGGGCTTCGGCGCCGCCGCCGTAGTCCTCGACGCCGGCAGCGGCGATCTGCTCGCCGCCGCCTCCTACCCGTTCCCCGAGCGCTTGCCGGCCGAGCCGGCGGCCGGCCCCGGCGGCGAGCTGCTCGACCGCGCCCGCTACGGCATCTACGCGCCGGGTTCGACGTTCAAAGTGGTGACCGCGCTCGCGGCCCTCCGCAAGGACCCCGCCCTCGCCGGCAAGACGTTCGAGTGCAAGCTGCTGCCCGAGGGACGGGTCGGCAACCGGGTGCGTGGCCGCCTGGTGCACGACGATCCCACCGTCTCGTCCCCGCATGGCAAGGTCGACCTCGACAAGGGGATCCGCCACTCCTGCAACGCTTACTTCGCCCAGCTCGCCACCTTCGCGGTGGGAGCCGGGCCGCTGCTCGACACGGCGAAG
>DATNKH010000742.1:0-2452 GCA_035603475.1 Thermoanaerobaculia bacterium | reverse complement strand
CACCGAGACGGTCGCCGCCCAGCCCGACGAGCAGCGCCGCGACGAGCAGCGCCGGGGCGAGCACCGCCAGCAGCCGTCCCGGGACCGACGCCAGCAGCGGCACCAGGCCGGTGGCGATGGCGGCGTCGGGATTGCGGTCGGCAAGCTCGTAGGCGGCGAGCAGGCCGGCCAGCGCCAGCGGCAGGGCCGCGGCGCGCCAGAGGCGGCGCCTCGCGGCCGTTCCCGACAGCCGCCAGGGCACCATGGCCTGCGCTCCCCAGGCGACGAACAAGACGAAGAGCAGCAGGGCGTCGACCAGCATCGTCATCGGCGGCCTGGGCGCATCGGCATATCGGCGACCGTCGGGGTCGGTGCGCCGGGCTCCAGCTAGGCCTTGACCGCGACGGGGCGCCGCGGCGGCGCGGAATGGTCGCCGGGATCGCCGGGATCGCCGGGGTTGCCGTGGTGGCCGGGGTTGCCGGAGTGGTGGTGGCGGCGGCCGGCGCTGCTCCAAGCGAGGCGCTCGACCGGCGGCGCCGCGGCCGGGAGGCGCTGCAGCAGCTCGGACGGGGAGGCGCCGAAGGCGGGAATCTGCAGGTCCGGGGCGATCTCGGCGAGCGGTGCCAGGACGAAGCGTCGCTCGGCGAGGCGTGGATGGGGGAGGGTCAGCTCGGGCGTTGCCGAGCGCAGGTTGCCGTAGAGGAGCAGATCGACGTCGAGCGGGCGCGGCCCGAACCGTGGTCCCGGCCGGCGGCCGGCCGCCAGCTCCAGCGCTTTGGCGATCGCCAGCACCGCCTCCGGCGGCAGCGCGGTGCGGCCGATGACGGCGGTATTGAGGAAATCGGGCTGCGGCTCGCCGCCGCGGGGGACGACGGCCGGCCCGCGGTAGAGCGAGGCGACCTTCAGCTCGCCGAGGCTCTCGCGCAGCCAATCGAGGGCCAGCCGCATGGCTGCCTCGATCTCGCCAGGGCCGCCCAGGTTGCCGCCGAGTCCCAGCGCGATGACCGCGACCGGACGCGGCGGCGGCGGAGCGACGGGCAGCGCGGGGCCGTCAAGCGTCGTCGTCGATGTCCTCTTCTGCTTCCTCGACCTCGGCCGGCTCGAGCTCCGGGGCGTCGAGCTCGTCGTCCGGGGCGGCCCCGATCGGCTCTTCCTCCTCGACCTCGATCGGCTTGACGACCTCCGCCTTGCGCTTGCGGCGCGACGCCTGGGCGACCGCCGGAGACTCCGCCTGCGCGGCGTTCTTCTGATCGGCCCCGCACTTCGGGCAGATCGCCTCGGGCTTGCCGAGGTCGTAGAACTTCGTCCCGCAATTGAAGCACTCGCGCTTGACTCCCAGCTTCAGCTCAGGCATCGCAGACTCCCGGGCGGCGAACCCAGAGGGGGCCGGTCAGAGGGCGCTGAAGCTAGCATCCGACCGGAGGGCTGTCAACCGCGTCGGCGCGCGCGGATTCGGCGCTCCTGGTGGTGCTCTGTGGGGAAGGAAAAGGGGCTGCACGCCTTGCGCGACAGGGAAGGGAAGGGCTACGATGAAAGATCCGGCGGTCCCCCCTCCGGTTCTCCCGGAGATCCAGGCCACCATGAGACGGCATCGACACCAACGATTCCCGAAGGGCTTCGCCGGAGCCTCCCTCCTGCTGCTTCTCCTGCTGCTCGCGGTGGCGGCCCGGCCCTCGGCGGCCGCGCGCGAGGCGCGGATCCCCGACCCGATGGCTCCGGGTCTGTCGGGAGCGGAGCGCCTGCAGGCGCTGCTCGACCGGGTCAAGATGCAGCAGAAGCAGATCCGTACCATCGAGGCCCGCTTCGTCCAGCATCGCGTGAGCGCCATGCTCGTGGCGCCGGAGAACTCGACCGGCACCTTCTCCTATGCAGCACCTGACCGAGTGCGATGGGAGTACCAGGCCCCCACTCCGATCACGGTGGTTATCCGCGGCAGCCAGATGACCACCTGGTATCGAGATTTGAAGCGCGCGGAGATCTTGAAGATTGGCCGCTATTCCAGCCAGGTCTTCAAGTTCCTCGGCGCCTCCGGCAGCATGGACACGCTGCTCGACTACTTCACCGTCGAGCTCATGCTCCCGAAGGAGAAAGGCGATCCTTACCGCCTGAAGCTGCTTCCCCGGTACGAGCGCATCAAGAAGCGCATCAAGTCGATGAGCGTCTTCATCGATTCCGAGCGCTTCTTCCCGAACCACCTCGAGTACCAGGAGGCGGACGGCGACACCACCACCTACGACTTCAAGGATTTCCAGTGGAACCCTCCGCTCCCCGCGGACCGCTTCGCCCTGCAGCTCCCCCCTGGCGTCGAGACCCGGGTCGTCGACGTCGGCAAGGACGCCAAGTCGCAGGGCCGACCGTAGTGGCCTCGACCCACGTCCCTATTCCTACCCACCCCCCCCCGCTACCTGGTGAGCATTCGCACCGACGTCAGCTCGGGTGCATCCCTCTCTGTTCATGCCCCCTCGTCCCCTTC
>DATNKH010000741.1:0-2982 GCA_035603475.1 Thermoanaerobaculia bacterium | reverse complement strand
GTCGAGCTCGCCGCACCCAGGCACTGGGACCCTCACGGCACCGAGTGGGATGGCAGCCTGCAGCAGCGCCAGCCGATGTTCCGCGCCTTCCGTCGCGTGTCCAGCTTTGCGTTCATCACGGACGCACGGCGAGACCTCGAGCTCGAGCTGACCGCGCGGCTGCCGGCGCCAGCTGGGGGTATCCGGGCTGGGACGGTGGCGCTGAGCGTCAACGGCCATCGTCAGGCGACCTTCAAACTGGCTGGAAAGTGGCGATGTCGAGTCCGGACCGTCGCGTCGGCGCGCTTGCGCTCCGGCATCAACCACCTTGCCCTCCACTGGCCGTTGCCCGAGGCGATGGGAGATGCTGCACTCGAGCAAGCCGCAAGACGCTTGCGCCTGGGAGTCCCTGCGGAGCTCTACCCGCTGTTCGGCGAGGTCGTCTCGTTCAAGGCCCGGACCTGTGCGCTCGATCAAGGACAAAGCCGACGGCGTTGATGCTGACGAGCGGGGAAGTGCGAGGCGCTTCACCGGAGGACCCGGATCTCGGGGTAGAGCGGAGATCGAAGCTCGAGTGGCGCGACGCCGGCCCCCTCGAGATAGGTGTCGAAGAAGCTGTGCACGCAGTGCGCCGTCACGGCAAGCTGGCGACGTCCATCGATGCCGACGACGCCGGCCATGCGCAGCGCCCGGAGCACGATGTGGCTCTTCAACAGGGCTCCGTCGTCGCTGAAGAGGAAGTGGTTCGCGCCGCGGATCGCGAGGCGCAGCCTGCCATCCGGAGGCAGACGATCATAGATCGATTGGATGTTGGCCCAGATCCGGAGGTCGACCGGGTCGTGGCTCAGGTCCCTCTGCTTCCCACCTGAACCACGGCCAGGTCGATCTCCAGGCAGATCGCCGTGATCGCTGAGGAGGAACATGAACGGCTGACGAAGGCCGTCCTGGATGACGCTGCCGAAGGGCTGGCCGTCGATGTCGATCCCCGCCTTGCACCTGGGATCGTCATGGCAGAACTGCAAGGCCGTCGCGCCGCCGAAGGAGTGACCGAAGACTCCCACCCGGGTCATGTCGAGCCGTCCCGCGAGCTTGCCGCCCGGGCCCGAGGCATTCAAGCGCTCCAAGCGGTCGAGCACGAAAGCGATGTCGGCCGTCCACGCGGTCAGGAATCTGCTCACGCAGGGGGCTTGCCGGGCTGGCGGCTGGTCCTCACAGAGCTCCGGGTTGTTCTCGGGCGGCCTGCGCATCACCCGGCCGTCGGGGAACGCGACGGCGAACGTGCGATAGGGGGCATCGAAGCCCACGACGACGTAGCCGTGACTGGCGAGGTCCTCGGCGAGCGTCGAGTAATTCACCACGAAGGCGGAGGCCCCCGCTCTCATGATCACCACCGGAAACGCTCGCGGCCGCGGTGACACGTCGGCATCACGGGCACTGTGCCCGTGGACCTTCGACAGGTCCCGCGTCACGAGTCTCAGCGGACCGGCGGGGGGCTCCACCTCCGCCACCATCCCGGCGGGCACGTAGTCGTCGACCGCGGCGGCTGGCCCGGGCGCCGACGGGTACCAGATCCAGACCAGGAGCTCGCGCTTCGTTCCCGGAACCGGCGCCAACGTGTCCACCCCTGCATCGTCCTTCCAATCGAAGATCGCGCGCCCCACCGCGAAGGACCCCGTGGGTGTCGGGAGCGTGAGCTCGCTCCGGCGCTCGAGCCAGAGCGACCCCAGCAGCGCCCCGGCCGCAACGATGCCTGACACCGCCAGCATGGCGAAGGCCTTGGATATTCGCCGAGAGTGCAAAGTACTTTGTACTATAGAGTCGATGCGGCTGCTTGTCAAGGGAGCGTTGCCGGCGCGGACGTACAGCCGTGCCTGGTTGCGCCAGGTAGGACAGATGCTGACGGGAAGCCGGCAAGGAGTCTTGCCGAAACTTCAGGATCTGTCTGATCGATTTCCCCTGCGCCCGCACGGAGAATGAGCCTGGTCGACAACGAAGCCTGCGACCAGCTCGAAGGGAGCCCATCGGCGATGAAGACGGCGTGCAGCTACGGTTGGTCGTGGAAGCGGAGAGTCGTGCTACAATGCCGCTCCCACTACGGGAGTGCCATCTCTGTGAAGGCGTTGCGGGCTGCGGTCTGTACCTTGGTCGGCTTGACTTCCCTGGCGCGGCTGCCGGCTGCGGCGGCGTCGCCGTCCGGCCTCGCCTCGCCGCGCGTCCACCCCTTCCAGCGCTCCGAGCTGCTGGCTCCCCAGCCGGTCCGTATCGCCCAGGGCGCCGATGGGCGCCGGGTGATCGTCAGCGAGACCGCGGTGCAGCACGCGCGGCGGTTCGCCGCCGACCTGCTGCCGGTGCCCGACCTGCCCGGTCTGCCGAGCGGCGGGCTCGAGCCGATCATCCGCCGCCACTGCGAGGCCCGCCACCTCGACCCGCGCCTGGTCCGGGCGGTCATCCAGGTCGAGTCGGGCTACAACCACCGGGCCCGCTCCAACAAGGGGGCCATGGGGCTGATGCAGTTGATGCCCGACACCGCGGTCGAGCTGGCCGTCTTCCATCCCTACGACGTCGACGAGAACCTGCGCGGCGGCACCGCCTACCTGCGGCAGCTGATCGACACCTTCCAGGGCAGTCTCGAGATGGCCCTCGCCGCCTACAACGCCGGCCCGGGCGCGGTCGAGCGCCACCACGGCGTGCCGCCCTACCCCGACACCGTCGACTACGTGCAGCGGGTGCTGGCGCTCTACCGGGGAGACGGCCTGTCGCCATCGATGCAATGGCAATGGCACGCCGCCCGCCGCCCGGCCCCCTACGTCACCCGCGGCGCCAGCGGCCGCCTGCTGTTGACGACGTCCCTGCCCGGCACTCGCTAGATCGCCTCGCACAGTGTCGTTTACATTCCCCACTGGGTGAGTGGGGCATGACGGTAGGGCCGCCGCGGGCGGGACCCCCGGCCCCTTCTCCGACCTTTGGGCGAGGGTCCGCAGTCCTCTGCCGCTGCCCCATAGA
>DATNKH010000740.1:0-7524 GCA_035603475.1 Thermoanaerobaculia bacterium | reverse complement strand
CCCTCCCGCCCGCCCACTCTCGACCTGGAGTCCTACTCCGAAGCCACCCGCCGCGCCCTCTACGACATCGTTGTCGCCGTCCACTTCACCGCGCCGGCCGGGGTGGCGCCCGGTGACTGCTATCCCGACTACACGCCCGACCAGGCCGGCCTGGTCGTCGACTTCGTCCGCGGGCGCTACCTGGCCGGCTGGAGCCGGCTCGAGGAGACGGACTCCGACCTTCCCGAGTCCCGCCGCCAGGCGCTGGTGCGCATCCAAGCCCATCCGGGGGCACCCTTCGGGGTGGCGTTCTATGAAGTCTGACCGCGGATCCCTCGAGCCCCGCCGCTGGACCTCCGATGACGTCGAGCGTCACCTGCACGTGCTCTCGGACGCCGAGCTGCTCTCTCTCGTACTCGCCGGTGGCTGCGTCCAGGAGAACTCCGTCCGCCTCGCCCGCGCTCTTCTTGCTGAAGTGGGCGGCCTCTTCGGCTTGCCCGGAGCCTCCGTGGCGATGCTCCTCCACGGCGGTCTGCGCGACGCCCAGGTCTCGGCACTGCTGGCGTCCCGCGAGATCGCCAGCCGCCTGGCCCTGCAGTGCATCCCGAAACGGCGACCTCTCGACTGCCCCGGGAACGTCGCTCGGTTCCTGCTGCTGCGCTACCAGCAGCGCGACCAGGAGGTCATGGGAGCGCTCTTCCTGAACGTCCGCCATCGCATCCTCGGCGACGCGGAGATCTTCCGTGGCACCCTCCACCGCGCCGAGGTCGAGCCGCGCGAGATCCTCAAGCAGTGCCTGCTGCGCGGCGCCGCCGGCGTCGTGATCTTCCACACCCACCCGAGCGGCGATCCGACGCCGAGCGACGCCGACCTGCAATTCACGCGGCGAATGGCCTATGCGGCCGCGCTGGTCGGCGTCGACCTGGTCGACCATCTGGTCCTCGGAGCCATCGGGTGCTGGGTGTCGCTCAAGGCGCAGGGAGGATGGTAAGACCCTCCGAACTCTCCGATGCAGCAGTTCAGCGGCCTGAAAACGCGCACCACGGTGCGATGCTTGGTCACTCCGCAGCACCGACACCCAAAGCATCGCACCAGGGTGCGCGCCCAGGGGCCTCCCCTGACCCAGGCGCGTCCTCCTCGGCGACTTCGCCCGGAGGCCGTGGGTGGCCCCGAGCTCGACGGGGCCGACGCGGATGACCGCCCTGACCTGGCAGGGTGCGCAAGCTGCTAAGATCTGCGGTGCGACGAAGGAGGGCGGCCCTGCCAACCATCGCCAGGATTGGACCATTCCGCTTCTTCTTCTACAGCAACGAGGGCAACGAGCCGCCTCATGTCCATGTGCAGCAAGAATCGATGGTCGCGAAATTCTGGCTCCATCCCGTGGCTCTCGCCGCCTCCGGCGGCTTCTCGGCCGCCGAGCTCAGAACCGTGGAGGACCTGGTGAGCGAACAGCGGCTGAGGTTCTCCGGCGGGCCGCCGCCGAGATCTCGTGACAGGCTACTCCTTCCATCCCCTGGCGGAGTCCGAGCTTCTGGACGCCGCAAGATACTATGAAGCACGCAGCACCGGACTTGGCCATTCTTTCCTCGCGGCGGTCCGCGGCGCCATCGAGCAGATCCAGGCCTTTCCAGAGTCTTCGCCTGTCACCGGTGGTCTCTCCTCTGCGGCCACGCACGGCTGCGCTCGGTACGCGCGCGTCGCACGCGCGAAGCCGAGCCGGGAAGCGTTAGAATGGGGACCAACGGGGACGAACAAGCGGCCATGGCCAAGCTCACGCAGGAGGTCCAAGCCTTCATTGTGCAGTAGCTTGCGTGCTTCCTCACACCCTCTGAGGTAGCCGCCGCCGTATCGGAAGAATTCGGCGTCGAGATCGGGCGCCAGCAACGGGACTGATCGACACCGAGCTGACCCGGGAGCACGCTACTCCCGAGCAGCTGGCCGTCCACGCCCGCTCCTTCCCCGTCCCGCGCCTCGGCACCGCCGCCGAGGTGGCCGAGCTGATCGCTTTTCTCGCCTCCGAGAGGGCCGGCTACATCACCGGCGCGGCGATCGACATCAACGGCGGCGACCTGATGGTCTGAGGGCCTGCGAGGGCGGGTCCCCGCCGGTGGCTCTCCCCCCGGCCTCCCTCGGGCCGAGGTATCGAAGTCCTCCGGCTGCGTATACACTAAACAGGTCGCCCAGGAGGTCCCATGCGCACCGCCCTGCGGTTCTCGCGTTTCGTTCCGCGGCTTGCGTTGCTTGCCGGCGAGCTGGTCGTGGCGCTCGCCGCCGGCGCCGGGCCGGCCCACGCCGGCGTCAACGTCTGGACGCCGATCGGACCCGACGGCGGGACCGTCGCCTTCCTGGCCGCGTCGCCGGCGCAGCCGGGCCTGCTGTATGCGGCCAGCACGGGCGCGGGCGTGTTCCGCAGCGAGGACGGCGGCGCCGGCTGGGTGCGCACGAGCCGCGGCCTCGACCTCGACGTGCAGGCGCTGAGCGTCGATCCGCGGACCCCGGCCACCGTGTACGCCATCGCCGGCTACAACCTCTGGAAGAGCGTCGACGCCGGAGCGACCTGGGCCAAGACCGCGCAGCCCGCGGGCGCGAGCTCGATCCTGTCGCTGGCGATCGCTCCGCAAGCACCGGTGACCCTCTACGCCGGCACCGACACGGTGCGCCAGAGCGCGGTGCACCAGAGCGTCGACGGCGGTGCCACCTGGAAGCAGCTGGCGACCGGCGATGGCTTCTTCACCGCGATCGCGGTCGATCCCTCCCAGCCGGCGACGGTCTACGCGGTGGACGACGGGTCGAGCCGCGTCCTGCGGAGCACCGACTCCGGGGCGACATGGGTCGCGTTCGACGTCGGCGTCGATTTCCATGGGTTGACCGCTCCCACGCCGGTGCAGATCGCCGTCGTTCCCTCCACCGGGCCGGGCGTCGGTAGCGGGTCGAGCGTCGTGTACCTGGCATTCCAGATCGACGGGGTGGGATTCACCTACCGCAGCGCGGACGCCGGCGAGAGCTGGCAGCGGTCCGGCCCGGGCGGCTACCCGCTGGCGGTGGGACGGGGCGTGGTCTACGCCGGCACGGTGAAGAGCACGGACGGCGGGGCGACCTGGACGCCGGCAGGAGAGCTGCCGGCCGGCGCGCTCGCCCTCGCCGCCGCACCGGGCTCGGCGACGACCGTCTACGCCGGGACCCCGCGAGGAGTCTGGAGGAGCGGTGACGCCGCGGCAACCTGGCAGCCGGCCAGCAGCGGTCTCACCGCCACCGGCACCTATGCGTTGGCGATCGATCCTCTCCATCCCAGGATCCTCTATGCCGCGGTTGCCGGCGCCGTGCAGGGCCCGGGCCTGCTCAAGAGCGGCAGCGGCGGCGAGAGGTGGCGCCTGGTCGGCCCGCCATGGCTGGCCGACTACCTGGCGTTCATCGCCATCGATCCGGTCACGCCGGACGTTCTGTACGCCGGCTCAGCCGAGGGCCTCGCCAAGAGCGTCGACGGCGGCAACACCTGGGAGGCGCTGAAGCTGGGCCGCGATGGGATCTGCCCGGTGAGCCAGCTGGCGATCGACCCCGCCGATCACGACATCCTGTACGCGGCGTGCTTGCAGTCCGGCGGCTGCCAGGCCCTCGAGAGCACCGACGCGGGCCGGAGCTGGAGCTGCCTCGGCCTCGCCGCCCACGGCATCTCGGGGCTCTTCCTCGCCCCGGGGAGCCCGTCGACCCTCTACGCCATGGGCGAGTTCGACTCCAGCCAGGGCATCCAGTTTGGGTTGAGAAAGAGCACTGATGCCGGCGTCACCTGGAGGATCGTCGACGCCGGGCTGCGTCACCGCGCCGGGGAGCTGTTCACCCTGGCGATCGATCCGACCGACGCGGACCGGGTCTTCGTGAGCGCGCTGAGCGGCGTCTACCGCACCACCGACGGCGGCCGGACCTGGATCGAGGTCGACCACAGGCTGCCGATCGTGTACGGGACCGACGTCGTCTCCCTCGCGATCGACCCCCGCACCCCGTCGACCGTCTATGCCGCCGGCGCGTTCGGGGTCTATCGCAGCACCAACGGCGGCCTGAGGTGGTCCCCCCTGAACGACGGCCTGCCGGACCTTCCCTTCGCCGCGGATTTCGACGGCCCGTTCAACGTGCTGGTCCTCGATCCGCGACAACCCGGAAAGCTCTACGCCGGCACCCTCGCCACCGGCATCTATACCTACACCGTGCAGTGACGCCGGGCCGCCGCCGCCCGGCAAGGACGCCGAAGGGACCTTCGGGGAGACCGCAGGGACCGATCGGGTTGACAGGCCCGACCGGACCCACTGGCATGCGGCTCGCTCCGCCCCCCGGGCTCGCCGGCCGGCGCGGCTCGGATAGGATCGCGAGCATGGAGACCCCGCGGACCTCGGAGCGCGCTCGCTTCCGGCGCGTGCCGGCGCGGGCGGCGCTGGCCGCGGCCTGCGGGCTCCCCGTGCGGCCCCCGCCGCGCCTTCGCCGGGAACGTCGCCGATCTCGAGGGCGCCGCAGGCGCCCCCCGCTCGAGCCTTGACCTTCGCCGCGGCACCGGCCATGCTACGAGCATGGACAGCAGGACCATCGAGCTCGACGCCGAAGCCTACGAAGCGCTGGCTCGCCAGAAGCTTCCGGGCCAGAGCTTCTCCGAGGTGATCAAGTCGCACTTCGGCCGACGCGCCACGGCCGCCGACCTCAAGCAGGCCGCCGCCAGGCTCAGGATCTCCGAGGACACCCTGGACGCCATCGAAGCACAGATCCGCGCGCGGAGTGAGAGCCCGGCGACCGCCGCGGACCTGTGATCCACTTCGACACCTCGTTCGTCGTCGACTTCCTGCGCGAGACCTCGCGCGACGACCCGGGACCGGCGACCGCTCTGCTCGACTCCTTGCCGCCGGAGGATCTCGCGGTCAGCGTCTTCGCGGTGTGCGAGCTCCTCGCCGGCGCGGCCCTGGCCCAGCGCGGCGACGAGGAGCGCCGGAAGGTCCGGGAGTTCTGCGCCACCCTCCGCATTGCCTACCCGGACGATGCATTCGCGGACCAGTACGGCAGGATCGTCGGCACGCTCAAGCGCTCCGGGCGCAACGCAGGAGCCATGGACCTGCTCATCGCGACCGCCGCCGTGCGCGAAGGCGCCCGCCTGGTCACCCGTGACCGCAAGGATTTCCTCGATATCGCCGGCCTCGACCTCATCTCGTACTGAAGAGCTCGCGCTGCCGCCGGCCAGGCGGTGTGGTCGCCGCGCTGCGATTCCCTGGCAGCCCACACGCAAAGGCCGAGTGGAGTCGCGGTGGTGTCGGCGCCGCTATTCTCCTCGCGGCGCAAGGCGCCGCGAGCCGCCGGGGATCGGGGGCGCAGCCCCCGACCAGCTGTTTTGCGCGCCAGCGCAAAACATCGCTGGCTGCCTACCCGATTCCCTGGGAGGGGCAGCGGAAGTGGCGCCGTGGCCGGGATGGGAGCGATCGGCTTCACACCGGCGGCGATAACCGGCGAGAGCCGCCTCGACTTGGCGGGGATGTAGACGAGGAGCGGCCGCGATTCCCTGGAGTGACGCCGGCGGCTGGCTTCGGCGATGGCGGTGCTGAAGCTTCTCTTCACCTGGGCTTTTGCTTTTACTGCCGTCGCCAAGCGCCGCCGGGGCTGCGACCGCAGAGCGGCGCTCTTGCGCTCGGTGCGAGAGCGCACGGAGCCCAGTGCTCAGCGGCCAGCGATGCTGCGGCTGCGAGCGCGCTGCGCCAGGCGGGGCTGGCCGCGGCCTCGGGCGGCACCGAGGGAATGTCAAACCATTCCTAACTGAGCGCAAGCCGTTGCAGCGCGGCGCAGAAAACGTTACGATCGAATGGCGTTGATCGATCCCGATGACTCCCGAGCGATGCCCGCACGGTCGCATGGCGCCGCTTCCAAGTGCCGGAGAGCCGCTTCCAGCCTCGATTCTCTGGCGTTGCGGACCACCCTTGGACAACAGCGGCACTGTGCGACACCCGGCGACAATTGGCGACAATAGATCAAGTATCGCACTCACCAATCAACGCAACAATGATTTGACAATCGCCGCGCAGTCCGTAGAGTAGGAGCGTATTGCAACCGGGGCGCGCCACCGCCTTGCATCGCAGGCCGGCGCGCGCCGGCGCCGCGGGTCTTCGCCGCCTCCTCGAGGCGCTCTTCCCTACCTCCCCGCGTGCGCCTCCGGTTCTCCGCCGCCGCTGCCGTCGCCGGCACGGCGGCTCCGCTCGATCGGCCGGAGCGCACACCCGCTCCCGCCTACCTCTCCTCGAGCGCCCCGATCGGGGCGGATCTCCGATCTCCGCGCGTCATCGCGCGTCGCTCACCGCTGCGATTACAGAAGCCGTGGGGGCGAAGACGACAAGGAGGTGTCCGCAGGGCACTTGCACCGATGATCGATCCCATGGTTTCCCCTCAGCTCCCGTTCTCGCCGCTTGTCCCACTCCAGCGCCGGGCGCGCCCGGCACGTTTTCGATTCGAGGTGCTCATGTCCGTCCTGCTCAACACCCGTCAAGCCGCCGCACACTGCAACCTCTCGCCCCGCACCCTCGAGAAGCTCCGCGTCAAGGGCGGCGGGCCGCACTTCCTCCGCCTGGGAGGTGCCGTCCGCTATCAGCTCGAGGATCTCGACCTCTGGATCGTCTCGAGCCGCCGGCGCACCACCTCCGAGCAGGCGCCCACCGCCGCGACCTCGCCGAGCCGCTCGGCCGCCGCGGCGGTGCCCGGGCGGCCCTCCCCGTCTCCGGCTCCCGCACCGCCCGCCAGCGGCGCTCCCAAGAGACGAGCGCGACGCGCACCAGCACCGCGGCCCCCGGACGGTCGCACGCCACGCAGCCGGCGGCGCTCCCAGCCGCGACACGCGCGACGCTCCGGGCGCTCCTAAGCGCGCGCCGAGCTGCGCTCCCGAGCGGACCCTTCGCATCGCCGCTGCTTGCTGCGACCTTGGCAGCGACACGTCCGGCCGCTCAGCGACCCTGCTCGGGAGCGCGATCGAGTCACCGAACATCCCTGCGCCCGTGCCCAGCGCTCGTGAAGATCCGCGCGGACGCAGCAGCGCTCGAGGGGAGCATGCGCCTGCGCCCTTGCACTCCGCATGCGCTTGGCCGCTTGTGTTGCGCATGCGCTCGGTGGGCACTCATCAGCACAGCACGCACATGCGCTCGGCGCTCGTGCGCCCGCGATGCGCATGAACTCATGCGCCAGCGGCGCATATGAGTTCGATGCGCTGCGCCGGGCACTGCGGGCGCTCACGCACCGCGCTCAGCGCTCCAGCGCGCAGGCCCGCTTTCCGCGGCGCCTGCGCGCACGGACTGCGGCGCATGGCCGCAGCCGGAGCCGCACGCGGGTCGCTCAACAGCTCGGGGAGAGCGGACCTAGTGTAGTGTCCAGCAAATGACTAGACAAATGGTCGAGGTTGAGTTACCCTTGAGCATGCCTCGCAGACTCCCGGCCTTGACGCTCGACCCCAGCGACCAAGAACAGCTCGAGCGCTGGTTGACCGCGCACGGAACGCCACAACAGGTGGTGCTGCGAAGTCGGATCATCTTGGCGAGT
>DATNKH010000739.1:0-5782 GCA_035603475.1 Thermoanaerobaculia bacterium | reverse complement strand
GACAGAGCACAGACATTGGCGGACTTCGGAGGGCGCCCACGCAGACCCTCGAGAGATCTTGAAAACACGGAGGCTCGGCCTGGAGAGAGGTCCGAGCGGAAGGAGAGAGAATGGCAATCGCGACGCAAGAGTTCATCCAGCAGATCGACTCCCTGACGGTGCTCGAGCTGAACAACCTGGTGAAGGCGCTCGAGGAGCACTACGGGGTGTCCGCCGCGGCCGCCGCGGCGCCCGCGGCCGCCGCCGGCGGTGGGGCCGCCGCCGCCGCTCCGGTCGAGGAGAAGACCGAGTTCGACGTCGTGCTGAAGGCCGCCGGCGAGAAAAAGATCAACGTCATCAAGGCGGTGCGCGAGGTGACCAGCCTCGGCTTGAAGGAGGCCAAGGACCTGGTCGAATCGGCGCCCGCGACGGTCAAGGAAGCGGTGTCGAAGGACGAGGCCGAGGCGATCAAGAAGAAGTTCGAAGAGGCTGGAGCGACGGTCGAAATCAGGTAAGGTGGAGCGGCGCGACCCCAGGATTCGAGAGCGGACACCCGTGCCGGGCGCGGTCTGCGCGGCGCGGCGCCGGATCCCTGTGCGCGCGTCGGGCATCGACCCGGGCATAAACCGGGCGCAAGACGTGTTACGCAGAGTGCACACCGTACCCCCAGACCTGCCGCGAGGCGGGTGGGGGTCAGGTGTCGTCTCCCGCTTCCGCAGCCCTGGTCCCGGTCCGCCCTAGGCCGGGACCCGTGCTCCGGAGGTACCGCCCCGGAGGTCGCCAGCATACAGGAACCAGGCATCTCGAGGAGAGACAAGGACCCCATATGGCTCATTCCGCTATCAATACCAAGAGCTCCGGCCGGAAGGACTTCTCCCGGATCCAGACCTCCTTGCCCATTCCCAACCTGATCGACGTCCAGCGGCGGTCCTACGAGCGCTTCCTGCAGATGAACCTACTCCCCGAGGAGCGGGCGAACCACGGTCTGCAGTCGGTGTTCACCAGCATCTTCCCGTTCTCCGACTTCCGGGAGACCTGCTCTCTCGACTTCGTGAAGTACTCGATCGGCGATTGGCAGTGCAAGTGCGGCGAGCTGAAGGGGCTCGAGTACCTCCGCATGACCTGCACCAACTGCGGCGCCAAGATCATGACCGACCATCCCCACGAGGAGACGGTCACCTGCACCGAGTGCGGCTTCGTCAACAAGAACCGGGTGACCAAGTGCGACATCTGCGGCAACCCGGTCGACCTGCAGCTCAAGTACTCGATCTCCGACTGCCAGGAGCGCGGCATGACCTTCGCCGTGCCGCTCAAGGTCACCTTCCGGCTGTTCGTCTACGACCGCGACCCCGACACCGGGGCGCGGATGATGCGCGACGCCAAGGAGGAGGAGGTCTACTTCGGCGACATCCCGCTGATGAGCGACAACGGCACGTTCATCATCAACGGCACCGAGCGGGTCATCGTCTCGCAGCTGCACCGCAGCCCCGGCGTCTTCTTCACCCGCGAGGGAACGCGCGCGTTCCTGGCCAAGATCATCCCCTACCGCGGCTCGTGGGTGGAGTTCGAGTACGACCAGAAGGACGTGCTGTCGGTGCGCATCGACCGCAAGCGGAAGTTCCACGGCACCGTCTTCCTGCGCGCCCTGGGTCTCGAGACCGACGAGGCGATCCTGCGCCAGTTCTACGCCCCCGTGCGGCTGACGCCGGAAGGCGCCGGCAAGTTCACCCTCCACGTGACCCCGAAGGTGCTCGAGCCGGAGCGCCAGAAGGACCGCCAGAGCCGCGGCCGCCGCGAGCAGTACCCGATCTTCGCCGGCATCACTCTCGCCAAGGAACACATCGGCAAGCTCGACTCCGGCCAGACCCTGGCCTTCCAGGTCGAGCGCGAGGACCTCGAGCGCGCCTTCTTCATCGCCGACACCGTCGACCTCGACACCGGCGAGGTGCTCTTCGAGGCCAACGAGCTGGTGCCCGAGGACCTCGAGGAGCGGCTGGAGGGCCGCAACGCGACGCCGGTCGAGGTGTTCTTCCCGGACTGGGAGCTGACCGGCTCGACGCTGTCGAACACGCTGGCCAAGGACACCACCACCAACTCGAAGGAAGCGCTGATCGAGATCTACCGCCGCATGCGCCCCGGCGACCCGCCGACGCTCGAGAGCGCGCGGTCGCTCTTCTACGGCATGTTCTTCGACGCCAAGCGCTATGACTTCTCGCGCGTCGGGCGGTTCAAGTTCAACATCAAGCTCGACACCGACGTGCCGGTGGATCAGAAGACGCTGTCGGCGGACGACTTCTTCCGCGTCATCGAGTACCTGCTGCGGCTGCAGAAGGACGTCGGGCGCGTCGACGACATCGACAACCTTGGCAACCGCCGCGTGCGCGCGGTCGGCGAGCTGCTCGAGAACCAGTTCCGCATCGGCCTGGTGCGCATGGAGCGGGCGATCAAGGAAAAGATGTCGGTCCACCAGGACATCGATTCGGCAATGCCGCACGATCTGATCAACTCCAAGCCGGTGATCGCGGCGATCAAGGAGTTCTTCGGCTCGTCGCAGCTGTCGCAGTTCATGGACCAGACGAACCCGCTGTCCGAGGTGACGCACAAGCGCCGGCTGTCGGCTCTCGGGCCGGGCGGCCTGTCGCGCGAGCGCGCCGGCTTCGAGGTGCGCGACGTCCACGCCACGCACTACGGCCGCATCTGCCCGATCGAGACGCCGGAAGGCCCGAACATCGGCCTCATCTCGTCGCTCGCCACCTATGCGCGGATCAACGACTACGGCTTCATCGAGAGCCCGTACAAGAAGGTGGAGAACGGCCGCGTGCTCGACCACTTCCGCGTGCTGAAGGTCGGCGACGGGCCCTTCCGCCTCGGCCAGGTGGTGACCGGCGACGAGCTCGCCAAGGAGAACGCCAGGCTGAAGAAAGCGAAGAAGCGGCAGGTCGAGGCCGAGCCCCAGGCCTTCTACCTGTCGGCCTGGGAGGAGGAGAAGTACATCGTCGCCCAGGCCAACTCGCGCGTCGACGAGAAGGGCAACCTGGTCAGCGAGCGCGTCAGCGCCCGCGCCGGCGGCGACTTCGCCACCGTCGAGCGCGACCGCATCGACTTCATGGACATCAGCCCGAAGCAGCTGGTGTCGGTGGCGGCGGCGCTCATCCCCTTCCTCGAGAACGACGACGCCAACCGCGCTCTCATGGGCTCGAACATGCAGCGCCAGGCGGTGCCCCTGCTGCGCAGCGAGGCGCCGATCGTCGGCACCGGGCTCGAGGCGATCGTCGCCCAGGACTCGGGGGCGGTGGTGCTGTGCAAGCGCGGCGGCATCGTCGACTCGGTGGACGCCGAGCGCATCATCGTGCGCGTCGAGGGCGAGGACCTGGACACCGGCGAGACCAAGGACTTCGGCGCCGACATCTACCAGCTGATCAAGTTCCGGCGCAGCAACCAGAACACCTGCATCACCCAGAAGCCGGTGGTCAGCGAGGGGCAGCGGGTGAAGAAGAACGACGTGCTGGCCGACGGCCCGTGCACCGAGGAGGGCGAGCTGGCCCTGGGCCGCAACGTGCTGGTGGCGTTCATGCCCTGGCGCGGCTACAACTTCGAGGACGCGATCCTGATCTCGCAGAAGCTGGTGCGGGAGGACTACTACACCTCGATCCACATCGAGGAGTTCGAGATCGAGGCGCGCGACACCAAGCTCGGCCCCGAGGAGATCACGCGCGACATTCCGAACGTCTCGGAGACCGCGCTCAAGGACCTCGACGAGAGCGGCATCGTGCGCATCGGCGCCACCGTCAAGGCCGGCGACATCCTGGTCGGCAAGGTGACGCCGAAGGGCGAGACGCAGCTCACGCCCGAGGAGAAGCTGCTGCGCGCCATCTTCGGCGAGAAGGCCGGCGACGTCCGCGACGCCAGCCTGAAGGTGCCGCCGGGGATCGAGGGCACGATCGTCGACGTCAAGATCTTCTCGCGCAAGGGCGTCGAGAAGGACCAGCGCGCCAAGGACATCGAGCAGGAGGAGATCGCCCGGCTCGAGAAGAACATCAAGGACGAGGTCCGCATCCTGACCGAGGAGCGCAACAAGAAGGTCGGCGACCTGCTGAACGGCAAGAAGGTCACCGCGGCGGTCAAGACTCGCGCCGGGCAGGAGCTGCTCAAGTCCGGCGCGGCGATCACCCAGGCGATCCTCGAGCGCCTGACGCGGCAGGAGATCATGCGCCTGCCGGTCGACGAGAAGCGGCTGCTCGACGCGGTGGAGATCGTCTACCGCAAGACCGACTCGCACATCGAGGTGCTCCACCGCGTCAACGAGGAGCGCATCGGCCTGCTGCAGAAGGGCGACGAGCTGCCGCCCGGGGTCATCAAGCTGGTCAAGGTCTACGTCGCCATGAAGCGGAAGCTGCAGGTCGGCGACAAGATGGCCGGGCGCCACGGCAACAAGGGCGTGATCTCGCGCATCCTGCCCGAGGAGGACATGCCGTACCTCCCCGACGGCACGCCGGTCGAGATCGTGCTCAACCCGCTCGGCGTGCCCAGCCGCATGAACGTCGGCCAGATCCTGGAGACCCACCTCGGGTGGGCCGGCAAGGCGCTCGGCCTGCGCTTCGCGACGCCGGTGTTCGACGGCGCGCACGAGAAAGACATCAAGGACCTGCTGGCCGAGGCCGGGCTGCCGCTGTCCGGCAAGACGACGCTCTACGACGGCATGATCGGCGACCCCTTCGAGCAGAAGGTCACCGTCGGCTTCATCTACATGCTCAAGCTGTCGCACCTGGTCGACGACAAGATTCACGCGCGCTCGATCGGACCGTACTCGCTGATCACCCAGCAGCCGCTGGGCGGCAAGGCGCAGTTCGGCGGCCAGCGCTTCGGCGAGATGGAGGTCTGGGCGCTGGAAGCCTACGGCGCCGCCTACACCCTGCAGGAGCTGCTGACGGTCAAGAGCGACGACGTGGAAGGGAGGAGCAAGGTCTACGAAGCGATCGTCAAGGGCGACGTGCCCGAGGCGCCGGGCCTGCCGGAATCCTTCAACGTGCTGGTCCGCGAGCTGCAGAGCCTCTGTCTCGACGTCGAGCTCCTCAAGGTGTAGCGAGAATTTACGCCACCAAGAAATCGGGAGGATAGCCAGTTGCAACCATTCAGCAGCTTCGACAAGCCAAGGTCGCTCAAGGATTTCAACGCGATCAAGATCTCGATCGCATCGCCGGAGAAGATCCGTTCCTGGAGCTACGGTGAGGTCACCAAGCCCGAGACGATCAACTACCGGACGTTCAAGCCGGAGCGCGACGGGCTGTTCTGCGCCAAGATCTTCGGTCCGATCACGGACTGGGAGTGCTTGTGCGGCAAGTACAAGCGCATGAAGCACCGCGGCGTCATCTGCGACAAGTGCGGCGTCGAGGTCACCCGTGCGCGGGTGCGCCGCGAGCGCATGGGCCACATCGAGCTGGCCTGCCCGGTGTCGCACGTCTGGTTCTTCAAGGGCCTGCCGTCGCGCATCGGCCACTTGCTCGACATCAGCCTGCGCGATCTCGAGCGCATCCTGTACTTCGAGAGCTACGTCGTGATCGATCCCGCCGGCACCGACCTCAAGGAGCAGGAGCTGCTCTCCGAGGAGCGCTTCCGCGAGCTGCGCGACACCATCGGCGAGGGCGCTTTCACCGCCAAGATGGGCGCCGAGGCGATCAAGGAGCTGCTGTCGCGCATCGACGTCGACGAGCTGTCCGAGGAGCTGCGCATCATCATGCGCACCGAGACCAGCCAGATCCGGCGCCTGAAGGCGGCTAAGCGCTTGAAGGTGGTGGATGCCTTC
>DATNKH010000738.1:0-9987 GCA_035603475.1 Thermoanaerobaculia bacterium | reverse complement strand
CCTCAGCAGCAACCCGAGAAGGTGAAGGAGGAGCCGCCGGTCCCGCCCCGCTCGGCCGATGCGCCGGTGCTGCCGCGCCCGCAGGCGCCGCCCAAGCCGCCGCCGAAGCCGGCCAAGCCCGAGAAGCCGAAGCCGCCGCAGCCGGACAACCGCGTCGACCCCACCACCCAGCCCAAGTTCGTGCCGCCGCCGCGCGAGGTGCTGGCCAAGAAGCTCGGGGGCGCCGCGCCGCCGCAGACCGTGGAGGCTCCCGGCGCCGCCACCGGCTCCGTGGCCGGCAAGGCTCCCGTGGGCTCGCTGACCGTGGCTCCAGTGAACCAGGACTTCGCGTACAACTACTACTTCGCCCAGATCCAGTCGCGGATCGAGGCATCCTGGACCCGGTCGCCGGTCGGCAGCGACGCGCACTGCGTCATCTTCTTCACCATCCACAGCGACGGCAGCATCAGCGACCTCCGGGTGAGCGAATCGTCGGGCTTCGACACGTACGACCTGGCGGCGTCGCGCGCGGTGCAGAACGCGGCCCCCTTCGCGCCGCTGCCGCGGGCGTACACCCTCAACCACACCTCCCTGGAGGTGACATGGATTGCGCGATGAACGAGGCGGTGACATGAGATCGAGACTCGTCAGCCCACGACTGTCAGCCCGCCTCGCGCTGCTGGCCGCGCTCGCCGGCGCCGCGCTCGGCGCCCCCTCGCTGCTCTCGTCGGGCCAGCCCCCGCCGCCGGCCCGGGGGGCTCCGGCGGCCGCTCCGCCTGGCGGTCCGCCGGCCGCTTCGCGGGCCGCGGCGCAGCCGCAGCCGCCGCCCTCGTCGGTCACCATCGAGTCGCACAAGGGTCAGACTCCGAAGATCAAGCTGGCGCTTCCTCCCTTCCGTCCCGGCAACCTGGGTGGCGACCTGGCGGCGGCCGGAGGCGAGCTGGAGGCCACCGTCCGCGCCGACCTCGACTTCTCCGGGTACTTCGAGATCCAGGGCGCCGAGGCTTGGAGGGCGGCGTCGCTCTCCGGCGACGTCGAGCGCGACCTCCCGACCTACCGCGGCACGGGCGCCCAGGTGGTGCTGCTCGGCGACACCCACGCCGAGGACGACAAGCTGGTGTTCGAGGGCCGCCTGTTCGACGTCGGCAGCGGCAAGGCGATCCTGGCCAAGCGCTACCGCGGCAAGACCACCGTCACGCGCCGCATGGCGCACACCTTCGCGGACGAGGTGGTGCGCTACCTCACCGGCTCGCCGGGGATCGCGATGTCGGCCATCGCCTTCACCTCCGACCGCACCGGCGAGGGCCGCAAAGAGATCTTCATCATGGACTACGACGGCCACAACCAGCGGCGGATCACCAACCACCGGTCGACCTCGATGTCGCCCGCCTGGAGCCCGACCGGCGACGCCATCGCCTACACCTCGTTCGTGAACGGCTACCCGGGGATCTACCTCGCCGACCTGGCGGCCGGCCGCAAGCGCCCGCTGGTCACCGCGGGCTCGCTCAACATCAGCCCGACGTTCTCTCCCGACGGCAGCCAGATCGCTTTCGCGCGCTCCCTCGAGGGCAACATCGAGATCTTCACCTGCGACCGCTCCGGCGGCAACCTGCGGCGCCTGACCAACTCGCCGGCCATCGACACCAACCCGGCCTGGAGCCCGAAGGGCAACATGATCGCCTTCACCTCGAGCCGCGCGGGCAACCCCCACATCTACATCATGGACGCCGAGGGAGCCAACCAGCGCCGCATCACCTTCGACGGCACCTACAACGACGGCGCCGGCTGGAGCCCGGATGGCGAGCGCATCGCCTACACCAGCCGCCGCGAGGGGGTGTTCCAGATCGCCGTCGTCGACGTCGGCTCGCTCGAGACCCGCGTCTTGACCACCGGCCCGGGCGAGAACGAGTCGCCCGCCTTCTCGCCCGACGGCCGCAAGATCGTCTTCACCTCCCGCCGCACCGGCGCCAAGCAGCTCTACGTGATGGATGCCGGCGACGGCGGCAACGTCCACCAGCTGACCGACGCCGGCGGCAACGACATGGCCGACTGGTCACGGCAGAACTTCGAGAAGTGAGTAAATGGCCGCTTGGGTCGTGGGTCAGTCTCCCGCTGTCTCGCTTTGGGCGAGGGGCTGGAACTGCAGGGGCGGAAGACTTTGGCGCCTCGCCCAAGGCGAGACAGCGGGAGACTGATCCACGACCCCGGACAGTGGCCATGGAATATCGCGATCCGAGAAGCCGAGGTGGTATATTCGAAGCCAGCCGCCGTCCTCTCCCCGGGGCCGGCGGCGTCCGACAGGTTCAGAGAGCGAGAGGAGGCCCCGAAATGATCCACAAGCGGTTGATCTGGGTGATGGCGCCGTTGCTGCTCACCATGCTCTATGGCTGTCCGAAGAAGCATCCGGCCACCAAGCCGTCCGACCTCAACGTCGAGACCACCACCGTGGCGCCGCCCCCCGGCCCCACGACCGACGTGCAGCCGCCGCGCGATCAGACCAGGCAGGACCAGACGGAAGACCCGCTGCTGTCGCAGGACATGCAGATCGTCAACGAGGAGCTGCGCCGGCGCGGCTTCAGCCCTGACGTCTACTTCGCCTTCGACGAGTCCGCGCTGACCGACGACTCGCGCGGCAAGCTGTCGCGCAACGCCGACCTCTTGAAGGCCCAGGCCCGTCTGAACCTCACCATCGAGGGTCACTGCGACGAGCGCGGCACTTCTGAGTACAACCTGGCGCTGGGCGAGCGCCGTGCCAGCGCGGTCAAGAGTTACCTCGGCTCCCTGGGCGTCGGCGTCGACCGCATGCGCACCCTGAGCTACGGTTCCGAGCGTCCGGTCTGCACCGAGCACGAGGAGAGCTGCTGGTCGCAGAACCGCCGCGCGCACATGGTCATCACCGGCCGCACCAACCAGGGCTAGCGCGAGGCCGGCGCCAAGTGGTCCCCAGCCAACGGCTCTCCGCCACCCTCGCCGGTGCCTGGCTTGCGGGCAGGGCGGGCATTGCCGGCATTGCTCTCGTTGCTCTCATCATGGGCGGCTGCGTCACCTCGTCGGACATCGATGGGCTGCGCTCGCAGCTCACCGATGTCCAGCGCCAGGTGCTGCAGGTGCAGAAGCAGAGCTCCAGCAAGGAGGAGGTCCAGAGCCTGGAAGCCTCGGTCGGCAAGCAGATGGACTCGCTGCTCAAGACCGAAGCCGACATGCAGGTGAAGCTGCAGGACCTCTCGGGGCAGATCGAGGCGCTGCAGGCCAAGCTCGAAGACACCAACTACCGGCTGGCGCAGCTGTCGCAGCAGATCGCCACCACCAACCAGGAGCTGAAGGGCTTCCGCGCCGCTCCCGTGGCCCCTGCCGGTCCGGCGGGCCAGCCGTTCCCCGACGGCGGCGGCGGTCCGCCGCCGCTGGCCGCCACGGGGCCGCCCGGCGAACGTGGTGCCGATCATGCCGACCGGGGCGACCGCTCCGCCGGCGACCCGCAGGCGCTCTACAACGCCGCCTACAACGACTACCTCAAGGGCAGCTACGACCTGGCGTTGCGCGGCTTCCAGCAGTACCTCGAGAGCTTCCCGAGCACCACCCTGGCGGCCAACGCCACCTACTGGATCGGCGAGTGCTACTACCGCCAGCGGCGCTACCGTCAGGCGATCGAGCAGTACGACGCGGTGCTCAACCGTTACCCGCGCAGCGACAAGACGGCCAGCGCCCTGCTGAAGAAAGGCTACGCGCATCTCGAGCTGGGCGAACGCTCCCAGGGCGTGGTGCAGCTGCAGCACGTCCTGCGGCAGTTCCCGACCAGCGACGAAGCGAACCTCGCCCGCCAGCGCCTGCGCGAGATCGGTGTCGACCGCTAGGTCGGCGTCCCGGGCCGCCGCCGCGGCGGCGCAGATGGGCCCAGATCCAAGGCGCGCGAAGGTCGAGATCCCGAGGCGTACTGGAGTACGTTGAGGGAGGTCGACCGAGCGCAACGCCGGAGATGGGCCCATATCCGCCGCCGCGGCCTTGACGGCCGTTGCTGCGAGCTGGTATAAACCTCTCGTCGCACTTCGGTGCGACTTTGCTTTGTCAGGGGTAACGAATGGCCAACACCAAGTCCGCCGAGAAGCGCATCCGCCAGAACGCCGCCGCACGCGACCGCAACCGGGCTCACCGCTCGCGCCTGCGCACCGCGATCAAGCGCCTGCGTGCCGCCGTCGACGCCGGTGACGCGGCGACTGCCGCGGACCTCCTTCCGGCCACCCTGAGCATCATCGACGCCACCGCCCAGAAGAAGATCATCCACCCGAACACCGCCTCGCGCTACAAGTCCCGCCTCGCCTCCCACGTCCACGCTCTCCCCGGCTGAGACAGGCCGAGGGGCGTTCGCTACTAAGAAGCACACCCCCTTGCCCGGTGCGGCCGGCATCGCCTCCGGAGCGCCGGGGTGTCGCGCAACTTACAGCGTCTATCGGATCGCCCCCCGCATCCCCCCAACCCCCTTCCCACCCCTCCGGGGGGGAAGGGGGCACTGCGCCCACCTTCATACCGCGGGGGTCGGCAACTGCCGATGGGCAACTCTAGAACCCTTCCAGCAGATCGCTCACCAGCGTCTGGGCGAAGGCTTTCGCCGCCTGGTCGATGGCGCTGTACTCGAGGTCCACGAAGGCGTTGGAGGCGGTGAGTGGGAAGTTCTGGCGGAAGTTGTAGCTGGCGTTCTGCCAGATGATCTTCTCGTCGCTGATCCGCTTGAAGACCATGGAGGCGGTGAGCGACAACTCGTAGGCCGTGGCGCGCCCCGCCGTGTCGAAGGTGACGGGCGTCGCCCCGAACCCCACCACCGCTCCCGACAGCTCCGCATCCGCCCCCTCGCGCGACGAGGTGAGGGTGAACCGGTGGCGCTTCACCATCTCGTCGCCGATGGCCAGCGTCACCGCCTGGTCCACCCGCTGGTGTCCGGTGCGGTTCTCGATCGGCTTGATGTAGACGCGTTGGATGTCGGGCGGCAGCGCGTTGCCGCGCCCCACGAGGGCGTAGCCGCACCCGGCGAGACTCAAGGCGGCCCCGGCAAGCGCCGCGACGGCCGCCGGTGGCAGCAGCAGGGAACGGATTTTCATGCGGACCTCCGGGTTACCAGGTTGATCAGCCGGCCGGGCACTACCACTGCCTTGGCGACCTCCTTGCCGGCCAGGTGCTCCTGCACCTTGGCGCTGGCCAGGGCGGCGGCGCGCACCTCCTTGTCGGCGGCGCCGGCGTCCACCTCCACCCGGTCGCGGAGCTTGCCGTCGATCTGCACCACGAGGTTGATCCGCGCCCGACGCAGCTTGGCCTCGTCGAACTCCGGCCATGACGTGTCGAGCAGCGTCTCGACGTGGCCGCGACGCTCCCACAGCTCCTCGGTGAGGTGCGGCGCCATCGGATGCAGCAGCTGCAGCAGCGTGTCGAAGGTCTCCTCGCAGCACAGCCGCGAGGCGGTCTTCTCCTCGAGCGCGCGCGACAGCGAGTTGCCGAGCTCCATCAACGCCGCCACCGCGGTGTTGAAGTGGAAGCGCTCCATGCTGTGGGTGACGCGCTGGATGGCCGCATGGCGGTCGCGCTCGAGCTCGGCGTCCGCCGGCGCGATGGCCGGCGCCTCCGCCAGCTTCTCGGCCATGCGCCAGATCCGGCCGAGGAAGCGGTAGGCGCCGCTGACCGCTTCGTCGCTCCATTCCGCCTCTTTCTCCGGTGGGCCGATGAACAGGGTGTAGACGCGCTCGGTGTCCGCCCCCATCTCGTCGATCAGGGTGTCGGGCGACACCGTGTTGGCCCGCGACTTCGACATCTTCTCCACACGCCCCGAGATCTCCGAGTAGCGGGTGATCATTCCCTGGTTGAACAGGTTGGCGAACGGCTCCTCGAAGGCCACCATGCCGAAGTCGTGCAGCACGCGGCAGACGAAGCGGGCATACAGCAGGTGGAGGATGGCGTGCTCGATGCCGCCGATGTACTGATCCACCGGCGCCCAGCGGTTGGCCACCGCGCCGTCGAACATGCGCGTGCCGTCGCGCGGCGACAGGTAGCGCAGGTAGTACCAGGAGCTGTCGACGAAAGTGTCCATGGTGTCGGTCTCGCGCCGCGCGGGGCCGCCGCAACGCGGGCAGCGGGCGTGGACGAACGACGCCACGCGCGCCAGCGGGTTGCCCTCGCGGCCGGTGAACTCGACGTCGTAGGGCAGCTCGACCGGCAGCTGGTCGTCGGGCACCGGCACCACCCCGCAGCGCTCGCAGTAGAGCACCGGGATCGGCGTACCCCAGTAGCGCTGGCGCGAGATCAGCCAGTCGCGCAGCCGGTAGACTACCTTGCCGCGGCCGAAGCCGCTCGCCTCGCACCATGCGATGGCGCTGCGCACCGCCTCCGGTCCGTCGCGCAGGCCGTCGAGCGGCGGCGAATGCCGGATCACCCCGGTGTGCAGGATGGGCTCGGTCAGCGCGGCGGGATCCGGCTCGGCGGCCCCGGCGAGCTCACCGCCCTCCCCGGGCGGCGCCTCCGGATGGTAGACCAGCCGCACCGGCAAGCCCTCCTGGCGCGCGAAGGCCAGGTCGCGGGCGTCGTGCGCCGGCACCGCCATGATGGCGCCGGTGCCGTAGTCCGGCAGCACGTAGTTGGCGAGCCAGATCGGGATCGGCTCGCCGGTGGCCGGGTTGACCGCCGTCTTGCCGGTGTCGCGCCCTTCCTTCGCGCTCCCCTCCCCTTCCCGCTCGATGCGCGGCGTGTTGCGGACGCGGGCGATCCAGGCCTCGATCTCCGCCTGCCGCGGATGGCCGGCGATGAGCGGCGCCGCCAGCGGATGCTCCGGCGCCAGCACCATGAAGGTGGCGCCGTGCAGGGTGTCCGGGCGGGTGGTGAACGCCGTCACCCGCTCGCCGAGCGCCGGGACGCGGAACTCGATCTCCGCCCCCTCCGAGCGCCCGATCCAGTTGCGCTGCATCGTCTTGACCTTCTCGGGCCAGCCCGGCAGCTCGTCGAGCCCGGCCAGCAGCCGCTCGGCGTAGTCGGTGATGCGCAGGAACCACTGCTCGAGGTCGCGCTGCACCACCGGCGTGCCGCAGCGCTCGCACGCGCCGTCGACCACCTGCTCGTTGGCCAGCACCGTCTGGCAGCTCGGGCACCAGTTGACCGGCGAATGCTTGCGGTAGGCCAGGCCGCGCTCCAGCATGCGCAGGAACAGCCATTGGTTCCAGCGGTAGTACTCCGGCGTGCAGGAGGCGATCTCCTTGCTCCAGTCGTAGAGGATTCCCCAGCGCCGGAACTGCTGCTTCATCACCTTGATGTTGCCGAACGTCCAGTCGCGCGGGTGGACGCGGCGCTGGATCGCGGCGTTCTCGGCGGGCAGGCCGAAGGCATCCCAACCCATCGGGTTGAGCGCCCGCTTGCCGTGCATCCGCAGGTAGCGGTACAGCGCGTCGCCGAGGATGTAGTTGCGGCCGTGGCCGACGTGCAGCCGGTCCCCCGACGGGTAGGGGAACATCATGAGCATGTAGTACTTGCCCTCGGCGTGGCGCAGGTCCACCTCGGCGGCGCGCTGCTTCTCCCAGCGGTCCTGCCACTTGGCCTCCACCGCCTTCGGGTCGTATACGGTGCTCATCGCGCTCTCGCTTTCCTCTCCACGCCCCAGGGGCGCCTGGATTATCCTCGAAACCGGGCCTCACGGCCCACTCTTCCCACGCGGGTCGTGCCTCAGGTCAGGGTGCCGGGGAAGCTATGCTGCTTGAGCAGGCCGTCGAGCAGTCCGTTGACGAAGCGCCCCGACTGCTCGGAGCCGAACTTCTTCGCCAGCTCGATGGCCTCGTCCACCACCACCAGCTTCGGCGTGTCCCGCTCGTAGAGCATCTCGTAGATCGCCAGGCGCAGGATGTTGCGGTCGACCGCCGGCATCCGCTCCAGCCGCCAGTTGTCGGCCTGGCCGCGGATCATCGCGTCGATCTCCTCGCGGTGATCGACGGTGCCGCTCACCAGCGCCTGGGCGTACTGGAAGGCGTCCTCGACGCGGCGCTTGTGGCGCCCGAGGTCGCCGCCCAGGTACTCGGAGAGATCGAACGTCGAGAAGATGTGCGGCAGCGCGCTGCCCCCGAGATCGCTCTGGTAGAGCATCTGGACCGCCATCTCGCGCGCCGTGCGCCGCTTGCCTGCAGTCATCGCCCTCGTCTCAAAGATCTCGCGAGATCCCTCACCAAGTACCACACCTGCCTGCCTTCGGTTGTCGAGTCGGTCGGGATGCGCGGATGTGCCGGATCTGCCTGCGATTCATCAGGCGCGCAGGACGTCAGGACCGGAGCCGCGCGAACAGGTCCGCCATCTCGAGCGCGGCGAGGGCAGCCTCCCATCCCTTGTTCCCCGCCTTGCCGCCCGCCCGCTCCTCCGCCTGCTCGGTGGTGTCGCAGGTGAGCACCCCGTAGGCCACCGGCAATCCGAGACGCTCGCCGGCGCGGGCGATGCCGGCGGTGCACTCGCGCGACAGGTAGTCGAAGTGCGGGGTCTCGCCGCGGATCACGACGCCCAGGGCGATGATCGCATCGAGCCTGCCGAGGCTGCCGGGCGGCTCGCCCCCCAATGCCGCCAGCGCCTGCGGGATCTCCCAGGCCCCCGGCACGGTCACCAGCAGCACGTCGTCCGGCGCCACGCCGTGGCGCCGCAGGCAGTCCGCGGCGCCGGCGATCAGCGCTTGGCCGATGGGCTGGTTGAACCGCGAGGCGACGATACCGAAGCGGCGACCGGCGCCGGCCAGGTCCCCTCGCGTCTCTCCAATGCCGTTCATCCCCAGGTCCTGAAGGCGCCAGAGTATAGCGCGGCGGCGGCGTGGCGCGCCATCTGGCGCAGCCACAGGCCGTAGGTGTGGGCCAGCGCCGTCTTGACCAGGACATCGGCCACCAGGCCCGCCGCCGCCAGCGCCATCAAGCGGTACTCGAGGCGTGCGAACGGCCACGGCCGGCGGACGAGCAGCGGCCGCGCGAAGAGCGCCCCGAGCAGCACGAAGGCGAACACCCGCAGCACCGCCCAGGGTACCCAGGCGGCAGCGGCGCCCAGCACCGGGTGACCGCTGGCCAGCGCGAAGCAGCCGACGAAGTAGCTCATCCAGCCGACCAGTGCCGCGCCCATGACCAGGGCGAGGTAGCCGCCGCTCACCCAGGCGAGCACCAGGAACAGCCCCAGGTGCTCGAGGTGGACCGGCAGGAAGAGGCGCCAGTCGTTCTCGGGCGCCGCGCCGGTCGCGACCCAGCCGAACATCTCCGTGCGGTAGGCCTGGCCGTGGAGGATCCCGGCGGCGGCAGCCTCTGGCCACAGCTCGGCCAGCAGGATCACGCCCAGGCTGAGCAGCACCGCCCACGACATCGCCACCTGCCACGCGGCCTCGTAGTCGCCGCGGCGCACCCGCGCCGCGAACGCCGGGTAGACGGTGAGCGGCGCCACCAGCGGCAGCAGCCAGCGCCCGGCGCCCGGGATCGCCGCCGCCAGCGGCAGCAGCGGCGTCAGCGCCAGCCACAGCCAGTCCCGCCGCGCCGTGCTCACAGCGCGCCTCCGGCCGGTCCCAGGTGGATCTCCTCGACGAGCGTCCGCGGGTCAGCGTCGAGCGCGCAGCCCAGGGCGCGCGCGACCTCGGCAGGCGGCATCATGACGCCGCGGTTCCAGTCGCCAGGGATGCCCTGCCAGATCTCGGTGTCGGTGGCGCCCGGGTAGAGCGCGGTCAGCCGCACGCCGCTGCCGGCGAGCTCCTCGCGAAGCGCCGCGAGCAGGCCGGCGAGGCCCCACTTGCTGGCGCAGTAGGCCGCCCAACCCGGGAAGCCGCGCCGCGCCGCCACCGACAGGACGGCGAAGATCCAACCGCGGCCGCGCCGCCGCATGCCGGGCAGCAGCGCTTGCAGCAGCAGGAAGACCCCGGTCAGGTTGGTCTCCAGCGTGGCCGCGAACTGCTCCGCCGGCAGCTCCCAGAAGGGCCGGATGTAAGCCGCGCCGGCTGCCGGCACCACCACCTCCGCGGCCCCCCAGCGCGCCTCCACG
>DATNKH010000737.1:0-3136 GCA_035603475.1 Thermoanaerobaculia bacterium | reverse complement strand
CGGCGACGCGCCGTCCTCGACGCGCCGCGCGGGCACGCCAGCCGATGCGGCATCGTCCACCGCCCCGGCCGGGCAGCAGGCGACGGGAGCGGAGACGAACGGCGCCGGTGGCAAGGACGACCGGGCCGCGTCCGCCACGGGCGCCGGCGCAGCTCCGGACGACGAGCTGCGCCAGCTCGGCAGCGAGCTCGAGCCCGAGAGCGACCAGATCCGCAACCTCTATGCGGACTTCCTCTCCCAGAAGGACAAGGGCGGCAGCCGGCTCACCGACAGCGACGACCAGCTCAAGGGCGAGCTCAAGGACCTGCAACGCGCGGTCGACGGCTTCCGCGTCCAGTTCCAGGCCGGGTTCTGGGCACGCACCCGCAAAGGCTTCGGCCGCTTGAGCCATAGCGAGGACCAGAAGGCACAGGTCGCCCGCGTGGCGCGCGCCCTGGTCGGCAGCGCCGCGCGGGTGGACGGGCTGATGGCGCAGGTCAATCCCGATCCGGCCGTCCGCGACCTCTGGCTCCGCATCCACCAGCAATGCCAGCGCATCGCCGAGCTCTGCGGGCTGTGAGGGTCCAGCCCGAAGGAGACCGTCGAGAGTTCCGGACTAGAATGCCGGGGTGAGCGAGCGCAGCGAGCGCATCCTGATCGTCGACGACGAGGCCGGCATCCGCTCGACCCTGTCCGGCATCCTCGAGGATGAGGGCTACGGCGTGGCGGCGGTCGGCACCGCCGCGGAGGCCACGGCGCGCCTCGGGGCGGAGGCCTTCGACGCCGTGCTGCTCGACCTCTGGCTCCCCGACCGCGACGGCATGGAGCTGCTCTCCGAGCTGCGCGAGCAGCCGGTGATCGTCATCTCCGGGCACGCCAGCGTCGACACCGCGGTCAAGGCCACCCGCCTCGGCGCCTACGACTTCCTCGAGAAGCCGCTGTCGCTGTCGCGGGTCGTGGTCACGGTGCAGAACGCGCTCGAGCGCGGCCGCCTGGCCCGCGAGCTCCAGCAGCTCTCCGACCGCCTGGCGCGGGCCGAGCCGCTGCTCGGCGGCAGCCCGCGGATGCAGCGCCTGAAGGCCGAGCTGGCGACCGCGGCACGCTCCGAGAGCCGCATCCTGATCCTGGGCGAGAACGGCACCGGCAAGGAGCTGGTGGCGCGCCAGGTCCACCGGCTGTCCGGGCGCAGCCGCGGCCCCTTCGTCGAGGTCAACTGCGCCGCGATCCCCGAGGACCTCATCGAGAGCGAGCTCTTCGGGCATGTCCGCGGCGCCTTCACCGGCGCGGTGGGCGACCGTCCCGGACGTTTCGAGCAGGCCGACGGCGGCACCCTGTTCCTCGACGAGGTCGCCGACATGTCGCTCAAGACCCAGGCGCGCGTGCTGCGGGTGCTGCAGGAGCAGCGCTTCGAGCGGGTCGGCGGCACCTCCCCGATCCGCGTCGACGTGCGCGTCCTGGCCGCCACCAACAAGGACCTCGAGGACGAGATCCGGCAGGGGCGCTTCCGCGAGGACCTCTACTTCCGGCTGGCGGTCATCCCGCTGCGGGTGCCGCCGCTGCGCGAGCGCGCCGAGGACGTGCCGATCCTGGCCGCCCACTTCATCGCCCTGTTCGCCCACGAGCTCAAGCAGCGGCCGAAGGCGGTGGACCGCGAGGCGATGCGCCTGCTCGAGGAGTACGCCTGGCCGGGCAACGTCCGCGAGCTGCGCAACCTGGTGGAGCGGATGATGATCATGGTGCCCGGGGCGACCATCGCCGCCGCGGACCTGGCGGCGGCCATTCGCGCCGACGGCGGCAGCGGCGGGAGCGGGGGCGCCGGGGGAAGCGCGCGAGCGAGCGCCGAGCGGGCGCTCTGGGAGGCCGACTACGCCTCCCTGCGCGAGGCCCGCGGCGCCTTCGAGAAGCACTTCATCGAGCGGAAGCTGGCCGAGCTCGAGGGCAACGTCAGCCGCACCGCCCAGGTGCTCGGCCTCGAGCGCAGCAACCTGTACCGGAAGATGCGCGCCTACGGCATCGAGGTCGAGCGCAACGGCGCCGCCGCCGCCGGTCCCGGCGCCGGCGGCGATCCACCCCACCTATAATCGGCCCATGACGACCATCGCTCCCACCGCCGGCAGCTCCACCGCCGCCGCGCCGCAGCAACGCATCGAGACCGAGCTCAAGGCCGCCATGAAGAGCGGCGACAAGCAGCGGCTGCAGACCCTGCGGCTGCTCCTCACCGAGATCAAGAACGAGCGCATCCGGCGCGGCAGCGAGGTGGACGAGGCGGGGTTCGTGGCGCTCGTGCGCAAGGCCAAATCAAGCAGCGCGAGGAGGCGGCCGTGCAGTACCGCGCCGGCCAGCGCGAGGAGCTCGCCGCCAAGGAGGAGAGCGAGGCGGTGATCCTCGCCGGCTTCCTGCCGGCGGCGGCCGACGAAGGCGAGATCCGCGCCGCCGTCGCGGCGCTGATCGCCGAGCGCGGCCTCTCCGGGCCGCAGGCGATCGGGCCGGTCATGAAGGAGATGCTGGCGCGCTTCGGCACCAGCGCCGACGGCGCCACCATCAACCGCATCGCCCGCGAACTGCTCGGCGCCGGCGGGGCCAAGCGCTGACGCGACTCCCTGCGCGCGAAGGGGGGCGACCCCTGAGCGGAACCCCATGACCTCGAGAGCCATCGTCGGCACCGCCGGCCACATCGACCACGGCAAGACCAGCCTGGTCTTCGCCCTGACCGGCATCGACTGCGACCGCTGGGCCGAGGAGAAGGCGCGCGGCATCACCATCGACCTGGGCTTCGCCCACCTCACCGAGGGCGGCGTGCAGCTCGGTTTCGTGGACGTCCCCGGGCACGAGCGCTTCCTGCACAACGCCCTTGCCGGCCTGGGCGGCATCCGCGTCATGCTGCTGGTGGTGGCCGCCGACGAGGGCGTCAAGCCGCAGACCCGCGAGCACCTGGCGATCTGCTCGCTGCTCGGCATCCCCGCCGGGCTGGTCGCCCTGACCAAGGCCGACCTGGCGTCGCCCGACCTGCTCGAGCTGGCCCAGCTCGAGGTGGAGGAGCTGCTCGCCGCGACTCCTTTCGCCGGTGCGCCGGTCCTGGCGGTGTCGAGCGCCACCGGCCAGGGGGTCCCCGAGCTCAAGGCGGCGCTGCTCGAGCTGGCCGCGCGCCATGCCGTGG
>DATNKH010000736.1:0-3098 GCA_035603475.1 Thermoanaerobaculia bacterium | reverse complement strand
AGGTCGGCGAACGACAGGTACTTGCCGTCGAGGGTCACGACGGCGTAGTCAGGGGCGAAGTCCTCGCGCGCCCGCCGCGGCTCCTCCATGAGCGCCTTGGCCTCGGCCGCGACCGGCCCGGTGGCCTGGCGGTCGAGGAACTCGCGCAGCGTCGCCAGCCCTTCGGCGTCGCGCGATTGGCGGAGCAGCGCGCGGCCGAGGTTGAAGCGGGCCAGCTCGAAGCGGCCGTCGCTGACCGCGAGCGCCTGGCGGAAAGCCTCCTCGGCCGCCTTGACGTCGTCCATGGCCCGGCCGCCCTTGCCGTCCGCGCGATGGAACAGCGCGATGCCGGCCTGGTTGTAGGCCTGCACCTGGATCTTCTTGTCCTCGGTCGCCGCGACCGCCTGGCGCGCGCTGTCCAGCGCGTCGCTGGTGGCGCCGAGCTGGTTGTAGGCCGTGGCGAGGCCGAGCAGGCTGCTGGCCGAATGGCCGCCGGCCAGCTTGTTGGCCTTGCGGTAGGCGTCGATCGCCCGCCGGAAGTCGCGCTTGTCGAGCGCCGCGCGGGCCTCCTCGACCTTGGCCGCCGCCTCGCCTTCAGCCGGAGCGCCGACGACACGGCCGGCACCGAGCAATGCGCAGAAGGCCAAGGCCAAGCAGCTGGAGCGGTGCGTCCTGTTCATTCCGATCCTCGACCGTCGTCCTGAATTCTAGCATCGGCCCGCGGGCCGCTCCGGCCTGCGGCGGATGCTAGACTTGCCCAGTTTCATGAAATTCCAGCCCGGCACCCGTCTCGGCCCGTACGAGATCGTCTCGCCCGTCGGCGCCGGCGGGATGGGGGAGGTCTACAAGGCCCGGGACACGCGGCTCGACCGCTCGGTCGCGATCAAGGTCCTGACGTCGCGCCTGGCCGGGGCCGGCGATCCCCGCGCGCGCTTCGAACGCGAGGCGAAGGCCATCTCGGCGCTCAACCATCCCCACATCTGCACCCTCCATGACGTCGGCCACGAGGGCGACTCGGAATACCTGGTCATGGAGTACCTGGAAGGCGAGAGTCTCTCCCATCGCCTGGCGAAGGGACGCTTGCCCCTGGACCAGGTCTATCGCCTCGGTGCCCAGATCGCCGACGCCCTGGACAAGGCGCACAAGCGGGGCATCGTCCACCGGGACCTGAAGCCCGGCAACATCATGCTGACCAGGTCGGGGGTCAAGCTCCTCGACTTCGGACTGGCGAAGCTGCGGGCCGCCGCGACGTCCTCCGACGACAACAACGACAACGACAACGACAACGACAACGACAACAGCATCTGCACGACGTTCATCGCCGGCGCGTCCGACCATCGCGACGCCGGCGGACCGCTGACCGATCGGAACGTCCTCATCGGCACGCTGCCGTACATGGCGCCGGAGCAGCTCGACGGCAAGGAAGCCGATACGCGCTCCGATCTCTGGGCCCTGGGCTGTGTCCTCTACGAGATGGTGGCGGGCAAGAGGGCCTTCGCCGCCGCGGGCCAGGCGAGCCTGATGTCCTCGATCCTGACGGCGGAACCGCTGGGGGTGGCGGAGCACCAGCCGCAGGCGCCCGCCGATCTGGACCACCTGATCCGCGCCTGCCTCGCCAAGGACCCGGACGACCGCTGGCAATCCGCTCACGACGTCATGGCCGAGCTGCGCTGGATCGCCGAGCGCAGCTCCGGGTCCGGCGTCGCCACGCTGGGGCCGGGGCCGGGGCCGCCGCAGCGCCGGCACCGCGAGCGGGCGGTGGCCGCCGTGGCGGTCCTGCTGGCCCTGGGATTGATCGCGGCGCTGGCGCTGCGTCCGCGCCCCGGTGGACCGGAGACGACGCGCTTCGTCGTCCTCCCGCCCCTGGACGGCGACTTCGCGCCGGGCCTGGCGGTGTCGCCGGACGGCCGCCAGCTCGCCTTCGTCGCCGGCGCGCAGGGCCGGCGCGAGATCTGGGTGCGCCCGCTCGCGGCGCTGGAGGCCCGGCCCCTGCCCGGCACCGAGGGCGCCCGGTTCCCGTTCTGGTCCCCCGACGGCCGCTCCCTCGGCTTCTTCGCCAACCTCAAGCTCATGCGGGTGGATCTTGCGGGCGGTGCGGCGCAGCCGCTCGCCAGCGCCAACGACGGCCGCGGCGGCGCCTGGAGCCGCACCGGGGTGATCCTCTTCGCGCCAACACCGACCGCCGCGATCCATCGTGTCCCGGCGAGCGGCGGCGCCGACGAGGTCGTCACGCACGTCGACAGGACCAGGAACGAGAGCGACCACCGCTGGCCGGTCTTCCTGCCGGATGGCCGCCACTTCGTCTACCTCGCCCGCGCGCGCTCTCCCGAGGACCACGCGCTGGTGGTCGGCTCCCTCGATGGACCGGAAGCGAAGGTGCTCGTCAAGGGTCTGCAGTCGAGCATCGCCTATACCGCGTCCGGCGGCTACCTGCTCTACGTCCGCGAGCGCACGCTGGTGGCGCAGCCCTTCGATCCCGACCGGCTCCGTTTCACCGGCGATCCGGTGCCGCTGGCGCAGGCCGTGGATCCCATCGGCGAGGGCAGCCCCGGAACGGCGTACGCCTTCTTCGCCGCCGGTGGGAGCACGCTGGCCTATCGTGCCGGCGTCCGGGTGACCAGCCAGCCGACCTGGTTCGACCGCGGCGGCAGGGAGCTCGGCCGCGCCGGGCCGCCGGGCGACTTCGCCGAGCCCGCTCTCTCGCCGGACGGCAAGGACGTCGCGCTGGACCGCAACGACGAGCACCTCACCTCCGCGGTCTGGAGGCTCGACCTCGAGCGCGGCGCGCTCTCCCGCCTGAGCTTCGGCGCGGGCTCGGCGCTCGCGCCGGCCTGGTCCCCCGACGGCAGCCGTGTCGCCTACACCTGCGCCCAGCTCAGGTCGCTGTGCCTCCGGGCGGCCAGCGGCGCCGGCAGCGAGGAGGTGCTGTTGACCTCGGACGCGGCCAAGCTGGTGGACGACTGGTCGCCCGACGGCAGGTTCCTGCTCTACGAGGAGGTCTCGCGGAAGACGACCACCGACCTGTGGCTCCTGCCGTTGGCCGGAGAGCGCCGGCCGGCGCTCTACCTGCAGACCCCCTTCGACGAGACGCACGCGAAGTTCTCGCCCGACGGCCGCTT
>DATNKH010000735.1:0-2192 GCA_035603475.1 Thermoanaerobaculia bacterium | reverse complement strand
AGCCCCCCGCCACAGCGCCGACCGCGCCGACCCCACCGACCTCAGAAAGGAGCATCTCCGGCATGCAATTCCACCACACCGACCAGGCGCCGGCGGCGATCGGCCCCTACTCGCAGGCGGTCTCCGTCGACGGCTGGCTGTACACCTCCGGCCAGGTGGGCTTGGACCCCGCGACCGGCGAGCTGGTCGCCGGCGGCTTCGAGGCCCAGGCCCGGCGGGCGCTCGAGAACCTCCGCCAGGTGCTGGCCAGCGCCGGCTGCGGCTTCTCGGACGTGGTGAAGGCGACGGTCTACGTCGTCGACCTCGCCGACTTCCCGCGCCTCAACGCCCTCTACGGCGAAGCCATGGGCGAGCACCGGCCGGCCCGCTCCACGGTCCAGGCGGCGGCCCTTCCCCGCGGCGCCCTGGTCGAGATCGACCTGGTGGCCCGGTTGAGGCCCGGGGCAGGCTAGGACGAGCCCCCTCGCCGGCAGGTCCACGTGGCGGGTCGCTGGTCATCGATCGGCTCTCTGCGTCACGGCCCCAGGTACTCGGCCAACAGCTCGCCGACGAGGGCCGGCTCGCCGCCACCGGCCGCCTCGGCCACGACGCGCCGGGCGAGCGGGTCCAGGGTCGTGACCACGGCCAGGTTGCCCTCGCGTCTGAGCGCGTCGACGTCGTAGGGAGTGGCATCCAGCCAGCGCGCCGCCCGGAACAGCGACTGCGCCTGCTCGACCGGCCGCCCCAGCCGCAGCCAGAGTTCGGCGGCCAGGGCCAGCCGACCCGCGATGCGCCGGTTCTCGACTCGCGGCCATGGCGGCCGGGGGAGCGGACGCGGCAGGAAGGGAGCCAGCCCGTGGCGGTGCGCGGTGCGCGCGAAGTCCCGCTCGGGCGGCGGCTCGCGGTGACCGCGATGGAAGAGCGCTTCGAAGGCCCCTTCCCGAGAGTCCTGCGCCAGCCGCCGGCGGTCGCCGGGGCCGAGCGCCGGCGCCAGCGCCTGCAGGCACTCCAGACCGGAGGCCGCGAGCCGCGCGCAGGCGCGCTCCCAGAGAGCCGGATCGTCGGTGAGCCCCGGCAGCAGCGGCCAGACCGCGGCGGCGATCCCTGAGAAATCGGCGGCCGGTGGCTCCGCCAGCTCGTCCTCGTGGAGCAAGCCGCCCGGCAGCAGCGCCGCCAGCAGGTCGACGACCACGACAGCACCGGCGGCACCCCGCCCCGGCGCCTTCAGCAGCCGCGTCTCGTCGCCGGGCAGCAGCTGCACCAGCACCGGCGTGCCGCCTTCCAGGGCGCGCTCGGCCAGGACGTCACGCCAATCGGCCAGGTGCTCCGGCACCGGCGGCAGGTACAGGACGTCGTCGAGCGCAGGCCCCGCGGCGCCCAGCAGCTCCCCAACGCCGGGGCCGCCATCGTCGCCGCCGGCGATGGCCGCGGCCTGCCGGCTGCTCCTGCCGAGCCGGCCGGCGGCGAGATCGAGCCACGGGCGATCCGGCCCTTCCCAGCCTCGGGGCGCATAGCGGACCCAGAGGCGCCCGGGCTCGGGCAGCCGGGCCATGAGCCGCGGGAGGGCCGCGGCACGGACTGGCGGCGACGGCGACGGCGACGGCGACGGCGACGGCGACGGCGACGGCGACGGCGACGGCGACGGCTGCGACGGCATTGCCGGCGTCTCCGGCGTCGCCGGCGCCGAAGTTGCCGGGGGCCGGCCGGCGGGGACGGGTGTCACCGGGATGGACCTGCTCCGGCGGGCGCTGCGGCCGGCGCCGGCTCCGCGGAGGCGGCGGCGGCGACCGGCACCGCTGCGGGCACCAGGCCGCGGGCGGCGAGCATGCGGTGGACGTACTTGGCCAGCACGTCCACCTCGAGATTGACGGCGTCGCCCGGCGCCAGCGCACCGAGGGTGGTCACGGCCAGGGTGTGCGGCAGGAGCGCCACCTCGAAGCGCTCAGGCGCCAGCGCCGCGACGGTCAGGCTGACGCCGTCCACGCTCACCGACCCCTTCTCCACCAGGTAGGGAGCCAGCGCCCCGGGCAGCGAGAACGCGAGCACGCGGTGCTCGGCGAGATCGCGCCGCGCCACGACGGCGGCGGTGCCGTCGACGTGCCCCTGCACCAGGTGGCCGCCCAGCGGATCGCCGGCACGCAGCGGCGGCTCGAGATTGACCGCGGCGCCGGACCGCAGCCCGCCCAGGGTGGTGCGGGCCAGGGTCTCGGGAG
>DATNKH010000734.1:0-3802 GCA_035603475.1 Thermoanaerobaculia bacterium | reverse complement strand
GCGGCGGCCGCGATCGCGGCGAGCGACACCAGGTCGCTGGGCTCCGCTAGGCCGAGCTTCATCACCGGCAGCAGGCTCTGCCCTCCGGCGAGCAGCTTGGCCGAGTCGTTCGCCCGCAGCAGCGCGACCGCGTCGGTGATGGAGCGTGGGCGATGGAACTGGAAGTCTCTCACTTGGCACCGCCAGTTTCCCGAGGCTTCGACCCTTCCGGGTTCTCCGGTCCCCCCTTGGTTCTACTTGCTCCCGGGCTCCCCGGCGTCCGGGAGACAAAAGCCCCTCCGCCCGCCGCCGCGATCGCCCTCCAGACCCTTTCCGGCGTCGCCGGCATGTCGATGTCGGTGACGCCGAGCGGCGCTAGTGCGTCGAGCACGGCGTTGATCACCGCCGGCGGCACGCCGATGGCGCCGACCTCGCCGACGCCCTTGATCCCCGTCGGGTTGTGCGTGCACGGCGTCGAGTGGTTGCCGACGCGGAACATCGGCAGGTCGGCCGCGCGCGGCATGCAGTAGCTCATGAACGAGCCGGACAGCAGCTGCCCGGCGTCGTCGTAGACGCACTCCTCGTAGAGCGCCTGGCCGATGCCGTGCGCCAGGCCGCCGTGCGCCTGGCCGTCGACGATCATCGGGTTGATGATCACGCCGACGTCGTCGGCGATGGCGACCGCTGCGATCTCGACGACGCCGGTCTCCGGGTCGACCTCGACCTCGACGGCGTGGCAGCCGGCGGGGAAGGTGAAGTTGTTGGGATCATAGAAGGCCGAGTCCTCGAGACCCGGCTCCACCGTCTCGATCGGGTAGTTGTGCGGCACGTAGGCGGCGAAAGCGATCTCGCCGAACGTCTTCTCGCGGTCGGTGCCGGCGACGCGGAACTTGCCGCCCTCGAACTCGACGTCGGCGACGCTCGCCTCGAGCAGGTGGGCGGCGATCTTCTTGCCCTTGTCGACGATCTTGTCCATCGCCTTGACGATCGCCGAGCCGCCGACGGCGGCCGAGCGCGAGCCGTAGGTCCCCATGCCGAAGGGGATGCGGTCGGTGTCGCCGTGCACCACCTCGATGCTGTCGAGCGGCACGCCGAGCTGCTCGGCGACCAGCTGGGCGAAGGTGGTCTCGTGCCCCTGCCCGTGGCTGTGGGTGCCGGTGAAGACGGTCACGCTGCCCGTCGGGTGGACGCGCACCGTCGCCGCCTCGTACAGCCCGGCGCGGGCGCCGAGCGCGCCCACCAGGGCGGAGGGCGCGATGCCGCACGCCTCGATGTAGGTCGAGATGCCGAGGCCGCGCAGCTTGCCGCGGGTCCGCGACGCGGCCTGGCGCTCGGCGAGGCCCTGGTAGTCGATCGCGGCGAGCGCCATGTCGAGGGTGGCGTCGTAGTCGCCGGTGTCGTACTGCAGGGCGACGGCGGTCTGGTAGGGGAACTGGTCCGGCCGGATGAAGTTCCGGCGCCGCAGCTCGACGCGGTCGGCGCCGAGCTCGCGCGCGGCCTTGTCCACCAGCCGCTCGAGCAGGTACGACGCCTCGGGGCGGCCGGCGCCGCGCACCGCGTCCACCGGCACGGTGTGGGTGAAGAGCGCTTTGACCTCGGCGTAGATGGCGGGGATGGCATACGGCCCCGAGAGCAGGGTGGCATAGAGATAGGTCGGGATGGCGGGCGCGAACGTCGACAGGTACGCCCCCAGGTTGGCCAGCGTCCGGACGCGCAACGCCAGGAATCTGCCGCCGGCGTCGAGCGCCAGCTCGGCGTGAGAGATGTGGTCGCGGCCGTGAGCGTCGGAGAGGAAGGACTCGCTGCGCTCGGCGGTCCACTTCACCGGCCGGCCCACCCGCCTGGATGCCCATAGCACCAGCAGCTCCTCGGCGTAATGGAAGATCTTCGATCCGAAGCCGCCGCCGACGTCGGGCGCCACGACGCGGAGCTTGTGCTCCGGCACCTTGAGCGTGAAGGCGGCGAGCAGCAGGCGCGTCAGGTGCGGGTTCTGGGAGGTCGTGTAGAGCGTGTAGCGGTCCTCGACCGGGTCGTAGTTGCCGTTGGCGGCGCGCGGCTCGATGGCGTTCGGGACGACGCGGTTGTTGACCACGTCGATGGCCACCACGCGGTCGGCCGCGGCGAAGGCCGCGTCGACGGCGGCGGCGTCTCCCAGGTGCCAGTCGAAGCAGACGTTGCCGGGCGCCTCGTCCCAGACCAGGGCCAAGGGCTGCGCGGAGGCGCCGGCGCTGCCAGCGGCGTCGCGCAGGTGGGCGACCGCCGGCAGCGGCTGGTAGTCGACGTCGACGAGCTTGGCGGCCTCCCTGGCCTGCGCGCGGGTCTCGGCGACCACCATCGCCACTGGATCGCCTGCGTGCCGCACCTTGCCCTGCGCCAGGGCGGGGTGGGGCGGCTCGACCATGTTCGAGCCGTCCTTGTTCTTGATCTGCCAGCCGCACGGGATGCCCCCCAGCCCGTCGGCGGCCACGTCGTCGCCGGTGAGCACGGCGAGCACCCCCGGCGCGGCCAGCGCGCGCGCGGCGTCGATCGAGCGGATGGCGGCGTGGGCGTGCGGCGAGCGCACGAACACCGCCCAGCTCTGCTCCGGCAGCTGGATGTCGTCGGTGTACCTGCCCTTGCCGAGCAGGAAGCGGCGGTCCTCCCGGCGCGCGACGGCGGCGCCGATGCCCTCCCCGCTCCGGGCACTGCCGGAGGTCATTGGGGGGCTCCTTGGACGGCCTCGGCAGAGCGGCCGCTGGCGCGGAGAGCCGCGGCCGCCTCGAGCACCGCGCGGACGATGTTGTGGTAGCCGGTGCAGCGGCAGAGATTGCCCTCGAGCCAGTGCCGGACCTCAGCCTCGGAAGGGTCCGGATGCCGCCGCACCAGCTCGGTGGCGCTCATCACCATCCCCGGGGTGCAGAAGCCGCACTGCAGGCCGTGGCAGGCTTGGAAGGCCGCCTGCATCGGATGCAGTGCATGGAGTGCGTGGAGTGCGTGGAGCCAGGCGCTGTCGCGGGCGAGGCCCTCGATCGTGGTTACCGCGGCGCCGTCGGCTTCCACCGCCAGCATCGTGCAGCTCTTGACCGACCTGCCGTCGACCCAGACCGTGCAGGCGCCGCACTGGCTGGTGTCGCAGCCCACGTGGGTGCCGGTGAGCCGCAGCCGCTCGCGCAGCAGCTCCACCAGCAGCGTCCTGGGCTCCACGTCGACGACGTGGGCCCGCTCGTTGACCGTCAGCGCGATCGTGGCCATAAACCTCCCGTGCGAGAGCCCGCCCCTTGGCCGCGGGATGCGCCTGTGCCGGATTAGAGTACCGCCGCCCTCCCGCACCGCGCAAGCCAAGAGGCCAGGCCGCCGCGGGTAGTGTCCTTATTGCTGGATTGCCCTTGCCTCCCTCCCGCCGTTTGGGCGAGGGTCCAAGCCTGGAGGGCGGCGGCATCGGACTCCGGAACCCTCGCCCAAACGGCGGGAGGGAGGCAAGGGCAATCCAGCCAGGACACTACCTTGACCGCTTGGCCGCCCGTCCTGTTGACCGCCGGTCCCGTGTCGGCGTATCCTGCGCACGCTTCTTCCGGCTATAGCTGTCTGTCGTGGTGACGCTCGGGGTCGTCCCGAGACGTCACCCGGATCTTGATGACCAGTTCTCGGGGAGGGTCCAGACATGGCTCGTTTAGCGATCGGTCTCGTGTTGGCGGTCTTGCTGCTGGCTGCCGCGCCCGCGATGGCGGTGATCTGCACCATCGACGCGGTGCCGGCGGCGACCCTGCTGCTGCCCTACTTCGAGGTGGATCTCAACAACCCGAACGGGCTGACCACGCTCTTCTCGATCAACAACGCCTCGGCC
>DATNKH010000733.1:0-2728 GCA_035603475.1 Thermoanaerobaculia bacterium | reverse complement strand
CGCGAAGGCCACCGGGTCGGTGAAGACGGTGGCGAGCAGCCGCCGCTCGCGGTCGCGCTTGGCCGGCGACAGCACCGGCCAGAGCTCGAGGTAGGCCGCGGCGAGCAGGCGCGCGGCCTCGTTGCGGCCGGGCGCCAGGGCGGACGCGGTCTCGAGCGGCCTCTCCCAGGCCGGCGCGGCGGTGAACAACTGCGGATCGCGGGCCTGCGACCAGGACAGGTAGGTGGCGGCGCCCATCACCATCGCCGCCTCCCAGGCCGCCGGGCGCTCGGCGAGGGCGCGGCCGGCCAGGTCCGCGGTGGCCTTCATGCGGGCGGCGCCCTCGGCGCGCTGGCGGGCCTCCTCGGCCGGCGGCAGGTCCGACCGGCGGACCGGGTCGAGCTCGGCGGCCAGCGAGGCGCGCGCGGCCCGCAGGTCGACGCGGCCAGGGTCGGGCTCGTGCTCGATCTCGCGCGGCGGCGTCACGCCGCTGCCGGCGAGCCAGGCGGTCATTTGCTCCTGGCGCGTGGCCAGCGCCCGCTGCCGCGCGATCGGCACCAGGGCCAGGGCGAGCGCCACCGCGGCGGCGGCAAGGCGCGCGGCGGTTCGCAGCGAAGAAGCGGCGGCTGGCGGCTGCTGGCCGGGCGCGGGCGGACCGTGCTGGCGAGCCGCGGCGCGCTGGTCGACCGGCACGGGGCTGGGCATGTCCTCGGAATGATAGCAGCGCCGGCGGACACCGGCGGGCACCGGCGGACCTGGGCGGTGGGCGGCCGCGGGATCAGTGACGGGCCTCGCCCAAAGCGAGGCAGAGGTCACCGACCCACGACCCGGGGGCAGATCGCGGCCGCGGTGCGGTGCGGACCCCTGGTCTATGCTGCGGCTCATGGCCCGCCACGGTGTCCGCTTCCATCCGCCGGCGCTGGCGCCGGGGCCGGCGGGCCGCTGGATGCTGCTGCGGGCCTTCGGGCCGGTTGGCGCGGCCGGCGGGTCGGCGGCGTCGGCAATCGAGGCGCAGGCGGTACTGGCGCTCTGCCGGCGCTTCGAGCTGTCCTGCCGGGTGGCGGCGCGGCAGGGGCGGGCGCGGCTGGCGGTGGAGCTGGGCGCCGCGGCGGCGGATGGGTTCGCCCGCGACCAGGCGGCGGCGGCCGGCGGCGGCCTGCGCATCGTGGCGCTCGCCGAACGGGTCGCGGCGGCGGCGGCGCCGCTCGGCGTGCGCCCGGTGTTCCTCAAGCTGGCGGCCCTGGAGCTGGGCGGCCTGCTGGCGCCGGGGAGCCGCGAGGGCTGCGATCTCGACGTGCTCGTCCCCGCCGGCCGCGCTGCCGAGCTGCAGCGGGCGCTGGTTGGCGCCGGCTTCCGCGCCTCGCCGATGCCGCGGTACGAGCATCAGCTCGCCGCCCTGGAAAGCGCGGACGGCGTCGTCGAGGTGCACCGGATGCTGCTGGGCGTGCGGGTGGCGGGCAAGCGCTCGGCGACGGCCGAGGATCTCGACCGCGAGGGGTTGCTGCAGGTCCTGCCGCCGCTCGCGGGGCACGCGGCGGCGGTGCCGCTGCCGGCGGTCGCCGCCGCCCACGCCCTGGTGCACGGCATCGCCCAGCACGGTTGGACGCCGCACGCCTACTCGCTGCTCAAGATGGTCGCCGACCTCGTCGACCTGGGCTTCGCCGGTCCGGCCGGTCCCGAGCTCGCCGGCCTCGCTGCCCGCTGGATCGCCCGCGACGTCGCGGCCGAGGAGGTGGACGCGGCGCGGCGCCTCTGCGCATCCCTCGCCGCGGGGGCCGCCGGGCCTGCCGAGACCGCGGGAATCGCGAGGGCCGAGATGGCGACGGCGGGGGCCGCGAGGAACGCGGAGGCGGCGGGCGTCGACCTGGCAGGGTGGGAGACGTCGCCGGCGCCGGAGGCGGTGCTGCTGCGGCACGCCCTCGCCGGCCGTCTCGATGCCGGCTACGCGGAATCTCTGCGGCTCGCCCTCTTCCGCCCCGCGCCGAGCGATGCCCCGGAAGCGGTTCGCCTGGCCCGTGCCGTCGCCGGCACGGTGTGGCTCAGCCGCGCCCAGGTCGATGCCCTCTACGGACCGCCGCGCCGCCGCCTCGGCTACCTCGGCCGCCGGCTGCGGCGCCCCCTGGACCTGCTCGCCCGCCTCGGGCGCTACGGCCTGCAAGCCTGGAAGGTGCGGCGGCGGCGGCCGGCCCTGGGGGAGGGATCGAATCGCCGCGGCTGAGGGGCGGAGCTCAGTGCGGCTCTTGCGGCCGGCGTCCGGAGTGGCCCGCGGGCGGGGCCGGCGCGGGGGCCTGGGCCGGCGGCGGCTGCGGCCGGAAGAGCGACCGGGAGGGGGCGAGGTGCCGGTCGAGATCAAGCGCGAGCCCCATGCCGTCGACCAGGGCGAGGAGCCGCTCGGGCGTCATGGGCGGGGTGAGCGCTTGCTGCACGCCGCCGGCCCGGCGGTGCTCGAGATGGACGAGCTGGGCGTCGTCGGCGACCAATTCGAGGGCTTCCCCCGGGGCGAGGTGCAGGCGCTCGCTGAGTCGGGGGAGCTGCAGCAGCACGGCGGCGAGGGCCTCGCGAGGCATGACACCACTTCCTGGACAGCTTCCGTTTGGCAGCAATGATAGCGGAAGCGGCAGGCCGCGTCGAGGCGGCCGGCTTGGCGGCCTGGCGGTAGTGTCGTGAATTGCTAGCTTGCCCTTGCCTCCCTCCCGCCGTTTGGGCGAGGGGTCCAAGTCTAAAGGCCGGCGGCGTAGGACTGCGGACC
>DATNKH010000732.1:0-18006 GCA_035603475.1 Thermoanaerobaculia bacterium | reverse complement strand
CCATCGCGTGGTCGCCGCTCGCCGCCGCCGCCTACGTCGCCGACGAGCAGGACGGCACGATCGTGGCGATCGACGGGCGCCGGCGTGCGGTGGCGGCGCGCATCGCCGCGCGGCCGGGGGTGGCGGTGATTCGCTTCGCTCCCGGGGGCCGCTTCGCTTTCGTGCTGAACCCGCGGGAGAGCACCGTGCAGGTGATCGACGCCGAGACCAACCGCGTCGTGACCACCGGCACCACGCGCCAGGGCCCCGACCAGGTGGTCTTCTCCGACCAGCTCGCCTACATCCGCCACCGCGGCACGGACACCGTGCTGATGGTGCCGCTGCGCGGCCTGGGCGAAGCGGGCCGCCCGCTCGAGGCGGCGGACTTCACCGGCGGCCAGCACCCGCTCGGCGAGGGCGCCCGGCCCAGCCTGGCGGACGGCATCGTGCCGGCGCCCGACCCGGGAACCGTGCTGGTGGCCAACCCTGCCGACCGGGCGATCTACTACTACGTCGAGGGAATGGCGGCGCCGAGCGGCTCCTTCCACGACTACGGCCACCAGCCGCGGGCGGTGCTGGTGGTGGACCGCGGGCTGCGCGAGCGGGGGCGGCCGGGCAGCTACGAGGCGACGGTCCGCCTGCCCGGCCCCGGCCGTTATCGCCTGCCCTTCTTCCTCGACGCGCCGCGGGTCGTCCACTGCTTCGAGGTCGAGCTGCAGCCAGATCCCGAGCTGGCCGCGGCGCGCCGGCGGTCGGCGCCGGTGCGGGTGGAGCCGCTGCTGGATCAGAGCACCGTCGCCGTGGGCACGCCCGTACGGCTGCGCTTTCGGCTCACCGATCCCGCGAGCGGCCTGCCCGCCACCGGCGTGGACGACCTGGTGATGATGGCCTACACCATCAGCGGCGAATGGCAGGTGCGGGCGCCCGCCCGCGAGGTCGGAGCAGGGATCTACGCCGCGGAGTTCGTGCCGCCCGAGGCCGGCACCTATACCGTCATCGTGGAGTGCCGGTCGCGGCGGCTGCCGTTCCACCTCTCGCCGCGCCTCCGCCTCGAGGCGAGGACGGCGAAGCCGGGACCTGACCCCTCACACCCCCTCCAGGGCGGCAGGGGACGGCCCTCCCTCCCTCCCCTCATCTAGGAGAGGCCTTCTCTCAGTGGGTCGGCTCGCGGTTGGAACGCCCCGCGATCTTGCTCGCGAGGCCCTGGGCCGCGCGCAGGCGCTCGCGGAGGACCGGCAGCACGCTCGCGGCATACTGGCGGAGGTCGGCGTCGGCGCCGTTCTGCGCTTCGCGGTCGAATTGGGCGACGTCGCCGCCCAGGTCGGCCACCGCCTGCTGGATGTAGGAGACGTCGAAGTTGTCGCCCCCACGCTTGCCGAGGCTGTCGAACACCGCCTGCGTGCTGCGGTCGGGATGGGAGGGCAGGTCTTTGACCCCCTTGCCCGAGGCGAGCTGGCGCAACTGGTCGTTGGCCTTGACGCGCTCGTCGAGCACCTTCTGGGCGAAGCTCTTGACTTCGGGGTTCGCCGCCTTGGCGACGGCCAGCCTGGCGAGCCTCACCTCCTCGAGCCCCGTCGTGGCCGCGTTCACCAGGAAGGTGTGGTCCGGCACGTAGGCCGGCGCCGGGTTGCTCCCCTTGCCCTGGGCGAGGATCGACGAAGGCGCGGCGGCCGCGATCAGGACCACCGCGAGGCCGGCCGCAAGAGCCCATCTATTCGAGCTGCGCATGGTCTCCCCCTCTTCTTCCGAGTGCCGCGATTCTGATCATGATGCCTGTTTCATGATAGCGCAAAGACGTGATCGACGGTAGCGGCGGACATGCGACCCGGCGGCCGGCGGGTGGCGGCAGGCCGGGGCAGGCGCGGCCTAGCGCGGGCCGCGGGCGCTCCAGTTCTCGCGCCAGCGCGAGCCGGGGTCCGGCGCCGGCTTCTCGTACCAGCTCGCCTGCATGCTCCGGAGGTCCGCGAGGCGCGGCCGGACGGCCTCGTCCCAGAAGGCCTCGACGTCGTCGAAGGTGCGCAGGCGGGACGGGCGCTCCGGGTCGTAGGCGGCGAGCAGCCGGCGCAGCTTGGCGCCGAGCCAGGCGACCTGGGAAGCGATCATCCGGCGGCCGGCCGCCAGGTCCGCGGCCGCGGCGTCCTTGCCCTGGGCGAAGCGCGGGGCGATGGATGCCGGCGCGGGCGGCGCCAGCCTGGAGAGATCCACGCAGGCTGGCTCGAGGGCCCAGAGCTGCGAGGTCTCCACCTTGCCGGCGTGGTCGCCGTCGGCGCCGTCGCCCGGGAAGCCGGGGCGGTTCGCCGCGAAGTCCGCGAGGCCGTGGAGGCGCATGCGGACGCGCGGTTGCAGCCACTCGACGAGGCTCTCGAGATCCTGGTAGTTCGGTCCGTAATGACCGGTCAGCAGAATCGCGGCGTGGAAGCCCAGGACCTCGGCGGCCCGGACCTGGTAACAGACGCTCTTGAAGTGGACCCAGGGGGGGACCGCGGTGAGCCAGGGGCGTGCCTCCCCGATCTCGCGCTCGGCCCAGATCGCATAGCCGCCCAGCTCGTGGACGTGCCAGAAGTCGGCGGGGGCCACGATGCCGCCGTGGCGCCGCGCGGCCCGCACCGCGAGGCCGTGCGCCTTCAGGCCGTCGAGACCCAGGGCGCAGTGCGGCCCGTGCGGCTCGCAGAGTCCGTAGGTGAAGTAGACACCCGGGCAGGCCGCGAACGCCGCCTCGAGCTCGTGCGGCAGCATGCGTTCCCAGCGCACTTCCCGCCGCGCCCGCGGCCGTCCGCTCGCCATGAGTGCCTCCTCGCCGGGTCGTGGGTAGAGTGAGTCAGTGTATGAGCTTGCGCGATAGAATCCAACTGACTCGACCTCCTCTCGCTCGACCGCCCTCGACCGCCCTTGACCGCCGCCATGACGCCAGGCACGCTCAGCGACGCACAGCGGCAGCTCTTCGCCTCCCAGGGCTATCTGGTGGTGCCCGAGGCCCTGGCGCCGGCCGAGCTGGCGGCGGTGCGCCGGGCCGCCGACGCGGCCGAGAGGCGCTGGCGGGCCGACCCCGGCCTGCCAGGGGTGCGCCGGCCCGACCTCGAGCAGGTCCTCGGCATCATGGAGCACGATCCCGTGCTCTTCGACCTGCTCGAGCACCCGCGGGTGTTCCCCCTGGTGCGCGAGCTGCTCGGTCCCGACCTCATGATGCTCGACCACGATTACTTCATCACCCCGCCGGGCGCCGCCATTCCGCAGGGCTGGCACTTCGACTTCGATCTGCCGGGAGTGGACCATCCGCGCTCGCGGCTGGCGGTCAAGGCCTTCTACGTCCTCGAGGACATCCCCCCCGACGGCGGCGCGACGCTGGTCCTCCCGGGATCGCACCTCGCTCCGGGCGGGACGCGCCTCCCTAACTCCGAGGTCCCCGAGGAGCTGCCGGGCGCCGTGCCGATGGCCCTGCCGGCCGGCAGCGCCTACCTGATCAACGACCGCCTCTATCACTCGGCGGGCAACAACCGCTCGCGGGTCCATCGCCGGTTGCTGATCTACACCTACGGCCACAAATGGATGCGGATGTGGGACGAGTACCGGCCGTCGCCGGAGCTGGCGGCGCGGGCCGCCACGCCGGGACGCTGCCAGCTGCTCGGCCTCAGCGATCCCTACGCGCCACCGGTCGACTGGGAGGGAGCCGCGGCTTCAGGGGCGAGCGCCGCCACGCTCGGGGCGCCGCCCGCCCCGCCGTTGGCTCCCGTCGTGCCCGCGACTCCCGTCGCGCCCGCAAGTCCCGTCGCGCCCGCGTCGCCCTCCGCCCCGCCGTTGCCCGCGGCGATGACTGCCGAGCAGCGGGGGTTCTTCGCCGCGAACGGCTACCTGGTGCTCCCCGGCGTGCTGCCGCCCGCCGAGCTGGCCGCGGTGCGCCGCGCCGCCGACGAGGCGGAGGCGCGCTGGCGCGCCGATCCCGGCCTGCCGGGGACGCGGATCCCGGAGTTCCTCGAGATCGCCGCCATCATGGAGTACGGCCCGTTGCTGTTCGACCTGGCCGAGCATCCGGGGATCTTCCCCCTGGTCCGCGAGGCGCTCGGTCCCGACGTCGCGCTGATCGATCATGCCTACTACATCACCCCGCCCGGGGGCCGAATCGACGGCACCGCCTGGCACACCGACGTGCGCACGCGCCTGCGCGGCGTGCATCACGCCGGCTCGACGATGATGGTGCGGGTGATGATCGCACTCACCGACATCGCCCCCGACGGCGGCGCCACCCTGGTGCTCCCCGGCAGCCATCTCCAGCCGGACGACAGCGCGATCCCGGCGCCGGCGACGCCCGAGGAGGTGCCCGGGGCCGTGCCGCTGGCCTGCACCGCGGGCTCGGCCTACTTCTTCAACGGCAACCTGCTCCACGCGCCCGCCAACAACCGCGGCGCCGTCACCCGCCGCGTCCTGCTCTACAACTACGGCCACAAATGGATGCGCATGTGGCGCGAGCACGAGCCCTCCCCGCGCCTCGCCGCCTCGGCGCGCACCTCCATGCGCCGCCAGCTCCTCGGCCTGACGGCGCCCTACCGCGGTCCCGACGCCGAGCTTTCGGTGGGGAATTAACGATCCAGACGGAAGATCTCCACCGCTTCTGCGGCCGCCGGCGAGATCGTCGCTCAGGTAACGCCAACGGTCTGGAGGCCCTTGGCGTCCTCGACCTTGAACGAGACGATCCTGGCCTCTGAATCGGGGAAGCGCTCCTGGACCGAGAAAGGTACCACCTGGGTGATGCCCGCTGCTTGCTGAGGTGGCTTTTGGTACAGGGCGAGCTCGTAGGGTCCGTTCTGTGGGACCCGTGCCCCCAGCCAGACCACATAGCCGGGGCCCGGGGCGTCGCCGGTTGCCCTGAGGACGACGTCGTCTCCCTCGCGCGTGGCAACATACGTTCCTGCCGCGCGCTCGAGACGTTGGCACTTCTGCTCGATCCAGCGCTTGAAGAGCTGGATCCATTCGGGAGGCCACGGCCCGCCGGTCTTGAGCGTCGGCATGGGATCCTTCTTGTCCACGAGTTGGTCAAGAATCGTCCCGTGCAGCTCGACAACCGTGGCGTAATCCAAGAGGTCCCATTCTCTAATATACTGCATGTGTCGACGATCAAGCTCCCGCATGAGCGGCGCGATGTGGAGCTCGAAGTACACCGGAGGTTGCGGCTCCGCAGGCTCGGCCATGGCTAATTCCCCTCCTTCTTGGCCTTGGGCGTGAGGCTGACCTTGGCGGGCGTCCGGCCTGTTCCGACCTCGAGGGACGCCTTGCTGAACGTCAGCCCGCGGCCGGCGGCGAGGACGCCTGCTTGGGCCCGGCTCGCGGGAGTGACGACCAGTGTGATCACCCAGGCACCCTCCGGCGCAGCCTTGGCGAGCAGACCGGGCTGCTTCGGGAAGAGCACCGCGGTCAAGTCCGAGCTGGCAGGAGGGGCTGCTGCACCGTGGGCGTGCTGGACGTCACTCGATTGCCACCAGGTCAGGTTCGCCGCCAGGTAGGCATCCGCAAAGCTCCGGTCCCCGGGTTTGTAGGGCTCGGCAGCCGGATGCAGGAAGACGAAGATCCGCACCGAGGGGTTGGACGCCGGCACACTGGCAAGCCGGAGCCGGAGCTGGCGGCGGTCGCCCGCGGGCAGCTTGAACGGGAAGGTGGTCACACTTCCGTCGCTCGGCAGCTCCTCATTGGCAGCGCGTGGCGCTTCGGCTCCTCCCGCTGTCATCGCTTCTCCCTTGCCACAGTCAGCCGGACCGTAGGCATAGCCGAGGTCGCTGATCTTCAGGACCGTTCTCGCCGTGTCGAACGGCGGCTTGAGCTGTTGCCAAGCGGTTCCCTTCCACCTGGGCTTGTCGAGCTGAACGGGGTCTTTGCCGGGATTTCTCTGCTGCCAGATGGCCCACAGGCGGTCCAGGTCGGTATGCAGACCGTAGAAGATGGGGTCGGCGGCCGCGGTGGGCACATCCCCCATGAGACCGTTCACATAGGTACCATGAATGAAGTCATGCGGCCCGGTCTCGAGTTGACCTTTGCTGCGTAACGGCCCGCCGAAGTCCGCCCAAGTGCCCAGGCTCAGGATGTTGTCGATGTCCTTGACCGAGTAGGGACGGGTGCCCGTGGAGTGGGTCCCGCGTTCGCAGGGAGCGACCCTGTCTTCCAGGTGACACTCGGAGAGTGTGGATCCCGCCTTCTCGTAGGCCGCGGGGTAACCTCGAGTGCCGGACGTGACCGCGGTCAAGTCCCAGTAAGGCAAGGTGACATTGCTGGTGCGCGGGGGGTCGGATTCCCGGAGCAGCTTCTCGAAGTAGAGAAGCTCCGAGCGGTGCCAAGGGAAGATCAGTTCGCTGCGGTGCAGGCAGTGGGCGACGTCGATGTCTCCGTGGACCTTCACCCAGTAGTCCCAGCTCTTCTCCCCCGTCGTACGCTGCTTGAGAATCTTGACCGCGTGCTCGAAGTTCGCCACCTCTGTCTGGTCGAGACAGGCGATGTTCTTGCGAATCTTGAGCGATTGGGCTGCCGTGGGCACGCCCCCGAGAGTCACCACCGCCAGCGCAGCGGCGAGGGTCGCAGCGGCTATCGAGCGTCGATCGTGCATGGTCATCCTCCCGCGAATGCCTCATCTCTTGAACGCGAGGTGTCTAAGATCCTCCTTTTCACGGTATCTGTCAAGGTTCAAGCGGGTGGTGTCCCGAGGCACGGCTCCGCCTCGCATTGGTCAGGCCGAGAGCTCCACGAAGGGATTGCGGATCGTCAGGCGATCGACCCGCAGCCCGTTTTGCATGTCCTCGCTCCAGAGGCGCGTGCAGCCTCCCTCGATCGCGGCAGCGACGATCAGTGCGTCGTAGAAACCTAACGCATAGCGCTCCCGCAGCTCCAGGCCTCGTGCATAGAGCGCTGGGCTCGGCATCAGCCTCCAGAGCGGCGCCAGGACGGCGGCGAGAAAGTGGCGTGCCTCGGCGGCAGTGGCCCGCTTCTTCAGCTTGCCGGTAAGCACGGCAAGAGTTTCCTGAACGACCTGGAAACTGATGCAGGCCTCGCCGGACTCAATCCCCTCGTGGACCAGGCGCCGCGCGATCTCGCGCCGGCGTTCGTCGGTCTCGTCGAACAGATAGACGAAGATGTTGGTATCGAGAAAATCAGCGTTCATTCATCTCCTCACGCGTGAAGCGGCGCCCCCCGGTGCGCAGCTTGCCGCGCAGCTCGTCGATCACCGCCAAGGCTGCGTCCGCTTTCCTCTCGCGTTGGGTGTATTCGCCCAGCCAGCGGCGGAACTGCTCGTTCAACGTGGTGTGCTCGGCCCGTGCGCGGGCGCGTGCGGCCTCGATCAAGTCTTCGTCGGCGCTCAGGGTGATGTTCTTCATGAGACCTCCACTACACGACAACAGTGTACACCAATCTAGTGCTCCGAGTGGACTCACCACCACCGGTACGAGATCCAGGCATGGTGCGGGTCGGCCAACTTGGCCGCAGGGCCAGGGATTCAAGGCTGTCCAGGTCAACCGCTTCGGGACCTTCGAGTCAGCCCCATGATTGCCGCGCTGCCGGCCGCTTCCTCGCCCTCGGGACCGAGCTGAGCTCGGACGGCGGCCACAGCCCCTGCCGTGGCCGCAATCAGACCGCGCCAGAGCGACATGCGCAAATGCGCAGATACCTCAGTGCCAGCCGAAGAGGAGACCTCCGGTCATGTTGACGGCGCGACTGGTGGTGTGTCCGAAGACCACCTCGTAACCTGGCTCCAAGTACCAACCGATGTTCTTGCGCGGCCAGAACATGAAGTCGAGCACGCCCTCCACGCCGAGGTGGGTGCCGCTGCCGGTGTCGCGCGCCACCTCCGGGCCAAGGCCAATCATGAATTCCGCTGTCGAAGAGAGACGGTAGGGCTTTTTTCAGGAGGAAGTCCGCGGAGACCTCCGATCCGCTATGCCTCCAGAGCGCGGAGGCGCCGATCTCGATCTCCAACCACTTTTCAATTGGCGTGAACTCAACCGCCACCGTGCCTCCGCCCTGCCCTGGCGAAGGTCCCTTCGTCTCTCGGGCTACGGCGGCTCCGAGTTCCAGGACTGCCGCGTGGTCCACGTCTTGACCCACAGCGGGAAGCACTCGGCAGAGAGCGAGAAAGCTCATGAGAGATAAAGCAAGGCGCAGCGTCGCTGCGCTTGGCCTCACCCGGCGCCACCCTGAACCAAGTTTCATCAGGCCTCCCTCAAGCAGGTCTCCCCCAAGCGAGCACGACGCCGGAGTCTATCGGATGTACGGGCGCCGGGCGGCGCCAGGTGAGAGGAGGAAGCCTGACAAGGAACCGGAACGGCCTGGCGGTGTATGCACCTTTAATGATCTGCCAGGCGGGCCGCAAAGGGTCGCCCCAGGCAACGCTGGCAGGGCGCTTGCTGGCTTCCCTGACTAGTTATATGACTAGGCAGGAGGAGGTGGTCTGATGACTAGCTGGCAGGTGCAAGACGCCAAGGCCCGCTTCAGCGAATTGCTAGACACCGCGCTGCGCAAAGGGCCGCAGGTGGTGACCCGACGTGGCAAGGAGGAAGCTGTGCTCGTGCCCATCGCGCTCTGGCGGCGAGTCGAGCACGCGGCCCGCCCCGGCCTCAAGGAGTGGCTGCTCGCCGATGAACCGAGGTTCGAGATGGAGATGCCACAGCGCGGCCGATTGCGGTGGCGCAAGCCGCCGGCGTTCGATTGACGCATGTACCTGCTGGATATGAATGTCGTCTCGGAACTGCGTAAAACGAGACCGCACGGCGGCCTCTTGGCATGGCTGACGGACGTCCCCGAGGACTCCGTCCACATCTCTGTAGTGACACTGGGAGAGCTGCAAGCCGGTGTCGAGCGCACCCGGCGGCAGGATCCGACGAAGGCGGCTGAGATCGAGGCGTGGCTGGATGGGGTGGCAGACTGGGACAGGATCCTGCCAATGGATGGTCGTGTCTTTCGTGAGTGGGCGCGGCTGATGGCAGACAGCCCCGTGCAGCTGGCCCAGGACGCCATGATCGCCGCCACCGCCCGGGTGCACGGCCTGACAGTGGTGACCCGCAACGTGCGCGACTTCAAGTCCTTTGACGTGCCGGTGCTCGATCCGTTCACGCATCCGAAATAGGCCACCCGGCCGGTGCCGGAGCCGTGCTAGAGCTGCGCCGGCAACGTCAACCGCGCGCGCATACCGCCGGTGGGTGAGCGCTCGAGGGCGATCGTCCCGCCGTAGGCCTCGGCCAGGTCGCGGACGATGGCGAGGCCGAGGCCCGACCCCGGCGCCGCCTCGTCGGCGCGGACGCCGCGCTGCAGCACCTGCTCCCAGAGCGCGGGATCCAGACCTTCGCCGTCGTCGTCCACGTCGATGACGGCGCGCGAGCCGTCGAGCGTCGGCGCCACGGTCACCCGCGACCTCGCCCACTTGCAAGCGTTGTCGAGCAGGTTGCCGATCATCTCCTCGAGATCCTCGAGCGGCACCCGCACGGCGAGGTCTGGCGGCGCGTCGACGACGAAGGTGAGCGCGCGCTCGGCGTACAGCCTCTCCATGGTGCGAACCAGACCGGCCGCCGCGGTGGCGACGTTCGCCCGCGCCCCCGGTCCCGCTCCGACCGCGGCGGCGCGCGCCTGCGCGAGATGGGAGTCGATCTGCCGCCGCATCCGCTCCACCTGCTTCCGGATGGAGTTGGCAAGCTCGGGCCGATCGGAGGCGTCGGCGCGCTCGATCTCCTGCGCCAGGACGGCGAGCGGTGTCTTGAGCCCGTGCGCCAGGTCGCCGGCCTTCGCCACGGCGCGGGCGATGCTCTTCTCGCGCTCGGCGAGCAGGTGGTTGAGGTCGACGACGAGCGGCGCGACCTCGCTCGGGTACTCCCCTTCGAGGCGCGCCGCGCGCCCGTCGCGGACGTCGGCGAGACGCTCGCGCAGCAGGCGGAACGGCGACAGGCTGCGGCGGATCACCGACACGCCGGCGGTGACCAGCACCACCCCGGCGAGGACCAGGAAGCTGTTGTGAATGAGCAACGCCAACCGCGGGTGCAGCCAGATGGTCGCGGTCGCGACGGCGACGCCGGCGGCGAGGATGCCGGCGCTCCAGATCGCCGCGCCGAGGATCAGGCGGCCGTGCAGCGAGCGCGGCTTCACCCATCCTCCATGCGGTAGCCGAGCCCGCGCACGGTGACGATCGCGCCGGCGCCGAGCTTCTTGCGCAGCCGCGCGATGAACACTTCGACCGTGTTCGAGTCGCGGTCGGCGTCGCGCGCGTAGATGTGCTCGGCGAGCTCGCTCTGAGAGACGACGCGGCCGCGCTGGTGCATGAGGTAGGAGAGGACTCGCAGCTCGTGGCTCGTCAGGTGGACCGGCGTGCCGCCGAGCGTGACGCGCGCGGCGCGCGGATCGAGCACGATGGCGCCGCAGCGGAGCTCCGGCGCGGCCCGGCCGCCGGCGCGGCGGAGGAGCGCGCGTAGCCGCGCCAGCACCTCTTCGATCTGGAACGGCTTGGTCACGTAATCGTCGGCGCCGCTGTCGATGCCGACGACCTTCTCGTGCCAGCTGCCGCGCGCGGTGAGGACGAGGACCGGCGCGGTGACGCCGCTCTCGCGCCAGCGACGGAGGATCGTCAACCCGTCCATTCCCGGCAGGCCGAGGTCGAGAACCACCGCCGCGTAGCGCTCCGTGGCGCCGAGAAACTCCGCGCGCACGCCGTCGCTCGCGCGGTCGACGGTATAACCGGCAGCGCCGAGCGCCTGGGCCAGCTGCCGCGCCAGGTCCGCCTCGTCTTCCACGACCAGAACGCGCACGGGTACCTTATAGCGCAGCTCCATCTTAACGGTTCCTGAACGCCCCGTTCAGGAGCCGTTCACCGCGCCTCGCGTAGGGTTCGGCGCATGATCGAGCTACGCCGTGTCACCAAGACCTACGCCACCCCGGCCGGACCGTTCCCGGCCCTCACCGAGATCGACCTCGTCGCCGGCGCCGGCGAGCTCGTCGCCGTCACCGGCAAGTCCGGCAGCGGCAAGTCGACGCTGCTCAACCTGATCGGCGGCATCGACCGCGCGACCGCCGGCGACGTGACCGTGGCCGGCGTGCCGCTCGGCCGTTCGTCCGAGCGCACGCTCGCCCGCTTCCGCGGCGCGACGGTGGGGGTCGTGTTCCAGTTCTTCCAGCTGCTGCCGACGCTGACCGTTGCCGAGAACGTGATGCTGCCGATGGACTTCCTGGGTGCGCGGCCGATGCGCGAGCGTCGCCAGCGCGCCCTCGAGCTGCTCGCACGGGTCGGGCTGCCCGACCGCGCGGACCAGCTGCCGGCGGCGCTCTCCGGCGGCCAGCAGCAGCGGGTGGCGATCGCGCGGGCGCTCGCCAACGATCCGCCGATCATCACCGCCGACGAGCCGACCGGCAATCTCGACTCCGAGACCGCGCGGGCGGTGATCGAGCTCTTCCGCGCCCTCGCCACCGCGGGCACCACCGTGGTCATCGCGACGCACGAGCGCGACATCGCCCGTCTCGCCAGCCGCACGGTGGCGCTCGAGGACGGCCGGCTCTGTGGAGCGCCGCGGCCGTGACCGCGCTCACCGCGCGATGGCGCAAGGTCCTCGGAGATCTCTGGCACGGCCGCACGCGCGCGGCGCTCGTGGTCCTGGCGATCGCGATCGGTCTGACCGGTTTCTTCGCCGTGCTCTCGACCTACGCCGTCCTCCGCCGCGAGCTGAACCGCGGCTATCTCGCGACCAATCCGGCCTCCGCCGTGCTGGCGACCGACGCGGTCGACGACGCGCTGCTCGCTGCGGTCCGCGCGCGCGCCGACGTCGCCGACGCCGACGCGCGAGCAGTGGTGCAGGCGCGCCTTCGCACCGGTGTGGGGACCTGGCGCCGTCTCACCCTCTTCGCTCTCCGCGACTTCCGGAACCTCCGCATCAGTACGGTGACGCCGGAGGCGGGCGCGTGGCCGCCGCCGACAGGCGGCCTGCTGATCGAGCGCGACGCATTCCAGGTCGCGAGGGCGAAGATCGGCGACGAGGTAACGATCGAAGTGAAGCCCGGAAACGAGCGCCGGCTGCGCGTCGTCGGCGGCGTGCACGACGCCGGCCAGGCGCAGGCGCGGATGGAGAACGCCGTCTACGGCTACGTGACCAAGGAGACGCTTGCCGCGCTCGGCGAGCCGCCGGTGCTCGACCGCCTTTTCCTGCTTGTCAATGGCGACCGGTTCGACTCTGCGCAGGTGCGGCAGGTCGCCGCGAGCGTCAAGGTCTGGCTCGAAAGCAGCGGCCACGCCGTGAAATGGGTGCACGTGCCGCCGCCGGGCAAGCACCCGCACGCCCAGATCATGGGGCTGCTGCTGCTCGCGATGGCGGCCTTCGGCCTGTTCGCCCTCGGACTCTCCGGCGTGATCGTGGTCAACCTGCTGCTCGCGCGGATGGCCGCCGAGCTCCGGCAGATCGGCGTCATGAAGGTGCTCGGCGCGACCCGCGGCCAGATCGCGCGGATCTATCTCGCGGAGGCCGGGCTCCTCGGCGTGGCCGCTCTCGCGATCGCCACACCTGCCGGCCTGGTCTGCGGCCGGCTGCTCAGCCACAAGTTCGCCGTCCTCCTGAACTTCGACCTCGCGAGCCTGGCGGTTCCTCTCTGGGTCTGGCTGCTCGTCGCCGTCGTCGGCCTGCTGGTGCCGCTCGCCGCGGCGGCGTATCCGGTCGCCTACGGAACCGCGATCACCGTGCGCACCGCGCTCGCGGCCACCGGCGTAGATCCAGCCTCGTTCGGCGCGCGGCGCCTCGATCGCCTGGTCTCCGGCGTCGGCGCCGCCGGCCGCCCGTGGCTTCTCGGCGTCCGCAACAGCCTGCGCCGCCGCGCGCGCACCGCGCTGACGCTTGGCACCCTCACGGTCGCCGGCGCGCTCTTCATCTCGGCGCTCAGCTTCCGCGCCTCGATGATGGCAACGCTGGATCGCCTGTTCGGCGCCGGCACCTTCGGCTCGGTCGAGCGCTACGCCTTCGACCAGCACATGCTGATGATCTACGTCTTCCTGATCGTCGTCGCCTGCGTGCTGGCAGCCGTCGGCGGGCTCGGGTTGATGACGGCGACGAGCCTCAACGTCCTCGACCGCCGCCGCGAGCTCGCGGTGCTGCGGGCGATCGGTGCCACGCCGGCGCGCGTCGCCGGCATCGTCGTCGTCGAGGCCGTGTTCGTCGCGCTGCTCGCCTGGTTCGCGGCGCTGCTCGCCGCCTGGCCGATCACTGCCGGTCTCGGCGCCTTCGTGACCGCCGCCTTCTTGCGGGGCGGGCTCGACGTCACCTTGTCGCTGCAGGGGATCTTCGGCTGGCTCGGGCTCTCGACGGCCCTCTCCGTCATCGCGAGCCTCGCCCCCGCCGTCAACACCTCACGCCGTTCCATCAGGGAGGAGATCAGCTATGAATAAGCGAACGATCGTCCTTGTCGCCGTGATCGTCGTCGTGGCCGCGGTGCTCTATTTCGGCGGTCACACGCTCTGGCACCTGCTCGTCGCGCTCCACCACCAGCACGGGCAGTGAGAGCCTACTCCGCGTGCAGCAATTCCCTCCGTCCAAGACACTATGAAGAAGCACAGCGCCGTCCCTACGCTCGCACGCTTGGCCGTCGCGTGCGGTGGCGTCCTCCTTCTTCTGAGTCCCGCTGATCGCGCTGGTAACCATTACCGGGGAAGCAGTTTCCGGGATGACCCTGTAAGCCTACCGTCGGGCGGCATTCATGCGCAGGGCGTGCAGGAGGAGGCGGAGTAGCCGGCAGGGTGAGTAACCCGGCCCCGCAAGCGGATCACAAAAAGGCCACGCCACCCCAGGGATGTGTGCACCTTTTATCACTGACCCTTCGCGGTCGGGTTTCTCGCCCCGGCTACCCCGGAGAGCCCCGGACGGTGGGCGAGCATCTACTGAAGGCCCGCCTCGACCGGGGCATCCAGCAGAGAGATGCTGCCAAGGAGATCGGCTGCGACCCTGGCACCCTCCTCAATTGGGAAAAGGGCCGTGTGGCGCCCGACGTTCGCCTCTGGCCGGCGATCCTCGCCTACCTCGGCTACGACCCCCGGCCGGAGCCTGTGGGCTTTGGCGGGCGCCTACGGGCCGCGCGCGAGGCCGAGGGGCTTTCCCATCGGGAGCTGGCCCGCCGGCTCGGGCTTGACCCTGGAACCGTGGCCGCCTGGGAAAGGGATGAGGTCCGCCGCCCCTACCCGCGCATCCGGCGGATCTTCGAGAGCTACCTGCGCCGCCGGCAGGCCCCGGCGGAAGCGTGAGACGTGGCGGCAAACCGCCTGGCGATGAGGAGGAGGACAAGGCCGAGGAAGAGCGGTCCAGGCAGGCCGACGAGGAGGCGCGGGCCGAAGAGGCCGATGGCGCCGAGCACTGCGGCGAGCATGAGCCCATCGGCGGCGACGAGACCCCAAGAGAGGAGACGCAGGGCCATCGCGACCTCCGCTGGTCGGACACCCAGGTCTAGCTGAGCGAGAACTCCGCGCTCGGGACGTACCAGGAGCGGCGGTAGTACCGGCGCAAGTTGTCAAAGAGCGGGGCGAGCGCCGGGGCCTCTAGGTCGCGGCGCTCTTCGAGGGCCTTCTGGAACGCGAGCCAGGCGGCCAGTGCGTTCCGGTGGAGGTTGGAGCCCACGAGGATCGGTGTCGTCTCTTCAAGGAAGGAGAGCGCGGTCGCCATCTCCCCCGCGCGAACGTGGGCCTCCGCCAAGTCGATCGAGATCATGAGGAAGTCCCGCTGCTGGTCCCGCGGGAATAGCTCCTCCCGCACCTGCCACAGGATGGCCGCCGCCTCGGCGAATGACCCGAGCCCATGGGCCACCCGGCCTTGGAGCCAGTGGAACCGGAGCTGCGCCCACTCATCCGGGAATTGCTGGTAGAGAGGGCGGGCGCGGTTGAGGATCGCGAGGGCCTCCCGCGGCCGGCCGGCGGCGGTGAGGAACTCCGCGAGGGCGTGCTGCGCCAAGAGGGCGAGGCGCGGCTCGCGCACCGGGTTCATGCGTTCCAGCCCGCGCTCGATGTATGCCAGGGCCTTCTCCGGGTTCACGTAGCCGAGCGTCTCGCCCATGCGGATGAGGGTCCGGCCTTGGAGGTGCGGGTCATCCGCCGTGCGATACAGGGCGAGGGCCTTCTTCAGGATCGTTACTGCGGTCTCGAACTCGCCGATCGTGGCGGCGTAGGCGGCGTCGGCGTAGTAGATCTCGGCCTTGTCCAGGGGATCGCCCTCGCCCTCCTCGTTCCACCTCCACGCCTCGGCGATGGCCTGACGGGCGCCTTCGAGATCGGAAGCCATCCGGCGGCAGTCGGCCAGGACGGAGTACGCCGTGGCGCGCATGTCCTTCGCCGCTGCCTCGCCGCCGACTGCCTCGGGGTTCAAGAGGTCGGCGATATCGAGCGCGAGCTGCGCGATGTCCACCGCCTCCTGCGGGTCGCGGGCGCCATACCAGGTGGCGGCATCGAGGAGCGCCCGGAAGAGCCCCCAATGGTGCCAGTCCTTGCGAGAAAGGATCGCCGGCAGGCGCTCGTTTGGCAGCAGCGGGTCGAGCGCCGACCAGTGCGCCCACCCGCGTAGGCGCTCGAAGGCCACCACGCGGGGCGCGCGAAGGGTGAACTCGGCGGTGTCCTCGAAGGAAGCGAGGACGCGATCGCTCTCGGCCAGACCGTCGGCGACCTCCTTCCCGAACCAGTACCCGCCCTCGGCGACGATGCGGCCGACGAGCCCAAGGCACTCGGGGCATTGGCTCACGAGATGGCGCACCACCGCCCGCCCCTCGGCGGGCGTAACGTCGTGATCCAGGAAGCGGCGGAAAAGTTCCGCTGAGAGATGCCAGGGCTTCGCCATGTCTTCCAAGACGGCGGGGAGCGGTTCGCTCATCCGGCGCGCCGCGCCAGGTCGCCGGCAGGGGCGACTTCGGCGAGGAAGGTTCTGCGGTCGAGCCCGTAGACAAGCATCGGTCTGCCGAAGTGATCGATGCGCCCTTCGAGCCTCTCGCCGATCCGCTCGGCGACCCGGATCGAGGGCAGGTTCTTCGGGTTCACGAGGCTCATCACGTGATTGCGCTGCCAGACGGTGAAGGCGTGGGCGAGGGCGGCCTTGGCGCCTTCGGTCGCGTAGCCCTGGCCCCAATGGCGGCGCGCCAGGTGCCAGCACAGCTCGAAGCCGGGCCATGCGGCCGGCTCCCAAAAGCCGATCACGCCGACGAAGGCTCCGGTCGCCATCTCCTCGGCCACCCATATGCCCGACCCTTCGAGCTGCCAGTGCCCGACCGCGAAGGCCATGTGGCGCCAGCTGCGGCCCCGGTCCCAGGTCTCGCCGCTCGCGATGAGGCGGGTCACTTCCGGGTCGGCGTAGAGGGCGGCGTAGTCCTCGAAGTCGCTGCCGCGGATGGCTCGCAGGCGCAAGCGCGCGGTCGTGAGGGTCGGGATTTCGGGTGCGTCCATCCGCTACGGCCTCCTTCGTAGGCAATCACGCAAGCAAAGCAGTGGCTTGTCCTTCCTCTCCGAGAGGCGGAGACTTCAGGCAGAGGGACCCCCTATGCCGCGAGCAACGACGCTCACGCGGTCAACGTGTCCCTGAAGGGAGAGCTATGCTTCGACTGGTCCTCTATCTCCTGTCTTTCTTCGGCCTGTCCTCCTCGCCGCCAATCCGCCCGGACACGGGAGCCGGCGACGACCCAAACGGCTAGGCACCCCGTCTCTCAAGAGGGGGAGGCCCTTCGGGGAGCCTCCCCCTCACGCTTTACGCCAATGTACAGAACCTCGTACTTTGCGTTACTCTGAAACCGCTACCGCTGTTCTGGCTTCAAGAGAATCGTGAAATGCCGCATCTCGATAAGGACGAGCTCGTGCGCGCGGCCGGAGCAGGACGCTCCGAGATCGCCCGCATGGCTCAACACCTCGCCCGCTGCGCGAGCTGCCGCGCGCTGGCCGCGAGCCTCTTTCGGGACCACGGACGCGACTCGGCACGCGAGGTGCCGCTGCGCGGCCTTCTCGAAACCGCCGCCTTCGAGCGAGCCGCTGCCATCGACCGCCTCTTGGCGCGGGCGGAATTGGCCGCGCTCCGGCGCCTCACTCGTGGGGCGCAGAGGGACCGGGTGATCCGCTCGCGCGCCTGCCACACCCTCGCGTTCCTCGATGCGCTGCTCGACGCTCTGCGGAGCACGCCGCATTCGAGAGAGGAATCCGAGTCTCTCGCGAACCTCGCGGTGCTTGCCGTGCAAGGGATAGATCCAGCCGAGGGCAGCGAGGCGTTCAAGCACGATCGCTTGGCGATGACCTGGATCGAAACGGCGAATGCCCGGCGGATCAGGGGCGAGTGGCAGCACGCGCATGCGGCGCTCCTGCGGGCCGATGAGCACCGCGCTTTGGGCACGGGCGACAAAAGCATTCAGGCCCGTTGGCTCTCGATCGCAGGCTCGCTGCACTGCGACCAGGGGCGATGGGATGAAGCGATGGCCTCTTTGGAAGAGAGTCGGCGGGCGTATGCCGGGTGCGGCGACTGGCCGCAGGTCGGACGCACACTCGTCATCATGGCCCACTGCGTCGCGGACGATGAGCCGCAGCGAGCACTCGATCTCTTGGACCGAGCAGTCCGGTATCCCTGGGATGGAGATGCGAGCCTGCGATCCCGCATGGAGCGCATCCGCACCGACTGCCTCATAACCCTCGACCGGGTGGAGGAGGCTCTGCACGCCTTTCATGAGGCGGAGCGCCTGCGGCCTCTCCACGATCAGCCGCGTGCCGCGCTGCGCTCCACCTTCCTTGCGGCCCGACTCCTGGAATCGCTCGGCCATGTCGCGGAGGCGGAGACGCTCTTCGATGCGGTCGTCTCCGAGGAGCTGGACCGAGGACACTTCAAGGACGCGGTGCTCAATCTGGTCTATGTCTTCGGATTCCACCTGCGTCGCGGCTCGCCCGATCGGGCAGCGGACCTGGGAGTCCGCGCTCTCGATGAACTCGACCACCGTTCTGCTGCGGCGAACGTTGAGTGCCGATCGGTCTTGGCGCAGCTCATCGAGGACGCGCGCGGCGAGTCTCTGGACGAGGGAAAGTTGCGGACAGCGCGC
>DATNKH010000731.1:0-4458 GCA_035603475.1 Thermoanaerobaculia bacterium | reverse complement strand
CCACCTCGATCGCCGCCTCCTCCGGCGGCCACTCCCGGGCATGGCGCGGCGGTGGCACGATCGCCGGCGCCGGCACCGCGTCCGGATGCAGGGCCGCGACCAGCGTCAGGCGCTCGGCCGCCACCCAGAGGCCGACGTAATCGGTGAGAACGGCCACGTCGGCGGTGTCGGCGGCGGCGGCAGTGTCGGCGGTGTCGGCGGCATGGCTCTCGCCGCCTGCCTGGCGCACCCATCCGGCGGAGGCGATCGGCGGGGCGGGCTGTCGTCGCTGTCGTGGCACGGTCAGCAGGGTCGCCCGGCCGGCTTCGGCGAGGCGGTCGAAGAGCGGCTCCCAGCCCGATCGCCGCCCCTCGTCGGCGGTGATGAACGCGAGCGTCAGCAGGGCGTCATGGAGCTCGTCGGGGTTCTCCGCCTCGGGCCAGGCCTCCTCTCGCACCCGCGCGATGGCCGCGGCGTCGAGCGCTCCCAGGTCGGAAGCCGTCTCCGGGTCGAGCCAGCGGCGCACCCGCACCGCCTGGGTGCGCCGCTCCTCGAGCGGCGCGTCGTCGAGGAAGGCGTAAGGACGCGCGGCGAGGATCTCGTGAGCCAGCGGCGACGGCTCCGTCACGTCGCGCGCCACGAGGAGCAGCTCGCCGCGCTCGAGGCGCCCCAGCAGCCGCTCGAGGCCGGTGGTGTCCATGGCCTCTTCCAGGCAGTCGCGCAACGCCTCGGCGACCAGCGGATGATCGGGGATCTCGCGCTCGCCGACGATGTTCTCCAGGCAGGCCAGCTGGTCGGGGAACACCACCGCGACCAGGTCCTCCGCGTCCTGCCGCAGCCGCGGCGCCGGCACGCGCCGGCCGGCACGCCAGCGCGGCACCGCCAGGGCGCGGCTGGCGGCCCAGCGCCAGCGCACCCCGAACAGCGGCGAATCGAGCACCGCCTGGATCACCACCTGGCGCACGCTGGCCGAATGGAGGAAGTGGAAGGCATCCGCGAGTGGGAAGCTGTGGGTCGGTCCCAGCGACAGGATGATCGCGTCCTCCGACGCCGCCGCCTGCAGCTCGAAGTTGAAGGTCTGGCAGAAGCGCTTGCGCAGGGCCAGCCCCCATGCCCGGTTGAGACGGCTGCCGAAAGGCGCGTGCACCACCAGGTGCATGTCTCCCGCCTCGTCGAAGAACCGCTCGGCGACCAACGTGGTGCGCGAGGGCATCGTGCCCAGCGCCCTGGCGGCGGCCGACAAGTAGGAGACCAGCTGCACCGCGGCGGGCTCGCCGACTCCCACCTCGTCGCGCAGCCAGGCTACGGCGGCCCCGGCGCCGGAGCAGGCACCGGAGGTATCGGCCGCGGGCTCGATCGCTGGTTCGGCCGCAGGTTCGGCCGCAGGCTCGATCGCAGGCACGGCCGCGGGTTCGGCCTCGTGTAGGGCGCCGCTGCGCTCGGCGATCTCCCAGCGCAGCCGCGACACCGCCCGCGACAGCTCCTCGGTGCGCGCCGGCGCCTCCCCCAGCCAGAAGGGGATCGTCGGCGGCTGGCCGTGAGCGTCCTCGACCAGCACCCGGCCGGGCTCGACCTTGTCGATCCGCCAGGCGGCGTTGCCGAGCTGGAACACGTCGCCGGGCATGCTCTCGACCGCGAAGTCCTCGTGCACGGTGCCGATCAGGGTGTTGGAAGGCTGCAGCACCACCTGGTAGTCGGCCGTGTCGGGAATGGCGCCGCCCGAGGTGATGGCCGCCAGCCGCGCCCCCTTCCGGGCGCGCAACCTGCCGGCGACCGCGTCCTGGTGCAGGTAAGCCCCGCGCCGGCCGCGGCGGGTGCTGAAGCCGGACGCGAGCATCGCCACCACGTCGTCGAAGTCCGCCCGCGACAGGTCGCGGTAGGGCCACGCGCGCCGCACCAGCGCGTAGAGCTCGTCCTCGCTCCACTCTTCCGCGGCCACCGCCGCGACGATGTGCTGCGCCAGGATGTCGAGCGGCGCGGGCGGAATGATCAGCCGGTCGAGCTCGCCGCGCCGCACCGCGTCGAGCAGCGCCGCGGTCTCCACCAGCTCGTCGCGGCTGGTGGGGAAGATCCGTCCTTTCGGGATGGCGGCGAGCCGGTGACCTGCACGCCCCACGCGTTGCAGGAAGGTCGAGATCGAGCGCGTCGAGCCGAGCTGACAGACCAGGTCGACCGTGCCGATGTCGATGCCCAGCTCGAGCGACGACGTCGCCACCAGGGCCGACAGCTGGCCGCTCTTCAGCCGCTGCTCGCACGCCAGCCGCTGCTCGCGCGACATGCTGCCGTGATGCGAGGACACGCGCGCTTCGCCGAGCCGGTCCGCCAGGTGACGCGCGGCGCGCTCGGCGAGCCGGCGGGTGTTGACGAACACCAGGGTGGTGCGATGGGCGCGGATCAGCTCCGCCAGGCGGTCGTAGATCTCCTGCCAGACCTCGCCCGCCATCACCGCTTCGAGCGGCGAGGACGGCACCTCCACGCCCAGATCGAGAGCGCGGCGGTGTCCGGCGTCCACGATCTCGCAGGCGACCGCCTCGCTCGCCGGGGCGTCACCGTCCGCTCCCACCAGCAGCCGCGCCACCTCCTCGATGGGGCTCTGGGTGGCGGAGAGGCCGATCCGGACCAGGCGGCGCTCGGAGCCAGCGGAGCCAGCGGAGCCGGCGGAGGCATCGGAGCCAGCGGAGGCATCGGCGGCGGCCTGGTGGGCGCGGCAGAGTGCCTCCAACCTGGCCAGCGACAGCGAGAGGTGGGACCCGCGCTTGCTGCCCGCGACGGCGTGGATCTCGTCGACGATCACCGTCCGGGTGGTCGCGAGCATCCGCCGCCCACCCTCGCTGGTGAGCAGGATGAACAGCGACTCGGGGGTGGTCACCAGGATGTGCGGCGGCTTGCGGGACATCGCCGCCCGGACGTTGGCCGGGGTGTCGCCGGTGCGCACCAGCGTGCGGATCGGCGCATCCGGCAGGCCGCGCGCCGCCAGCTCGCGGCGGATCTCGGCCAGCGGCTCCTCGAGGTTGCGTTGGATGTCGTTGGACAGCGCCTTGAGCGGCGAGACGTACACCACGCGCGTCTCGTCGCCGAGCTCCCCGGCCAGCGAGGCGCGCACCAGCTGATCGATGGCGGCCAGGAACGCCGCCAGCGTCTTGCCCGACCCGGTGGGGGCGGCGACCAGGGTGTTGCGCCCGGCCACGATCGAGGGCCAGGCGCGCTCCTGGGGCTCCGTGGGCGAGCCGAACCGTGAACGGAACCAGGCGGCGACGGCCGGATGGAAAGGGCTGAGCGGCATCACGGTCCCCGATCGAGAAGACGAGGCGCGCGGACCCTGCCACGCGCCTCTTCTCCAAGCCTAACACCTCCGTCTCTACGCCGCATTCCCGCCGCGAGGGGGGCCTAGTGGCCACTAGAGACGCCGGTGCTGCCGGACCGGGATGGCGCGCCGCACTCGCGCCACGCGCTCGAGATCGATCTCGGCGAGCGCCAGGCCCGGGCCGTCCGAGGCCACGGCCACCGGCAGGCCCCAGGGATCGACGATCATGGCGTGGCCGTAGCTCTCGCGCAGCCCGCCGTCGTCGTGGCGGCCGTGCTGCGCCGGCGCCAGGACGTAGCACTGGTTCTCGATGGCGCGGGCGCGCAGCAGCGGCTCCCAGTGGTCCTTGCCGGTCGCCATGGTGAATGCGGAAGGCACGGCGAGGATGTCGGCGCCGAGGTCGGCCAGGCGGCGGTAGAGCTCGGCGAAGCGCAGGTCGTAGCAGATGGTCAGCCCGAGCCGCCCCAGGGGAGTGTCGGCCACCGCCAGGCCGCGGTCCGGATCGCCCGGGCCGCCCAGGGCACCGGGCTTGCAGGTCGTTGACTCGGTGAAGCGAACTCCGCCCGGCACGTCGACGTCGAAGAGGTGCAGCTTGCGGTAGACCGCCAGCATCTCGCCGTCCGGTCCGAGCAGGACACTGGTGTTGTGGCAGCGCGAGGGCTCGTCGCTGCGCTCGTTGAAGGAGCCGAGGAGCAGGTGGATGCCGAGGCGGCGCGCCAGCTCGGCGAAGCGGCCGACGGTCGGGCCGTCGAGCGGCTCGGCACGGCGCACCTTCTCGTCGTGCGGCCCGAGGTAGTTGGTGTTCTCAGGCGTCGCCACCAGGCGGGCGCCCCGGGCGGCGGCAAGCTCGATCAACCGCCGGGCGCTTTCCCAGTTGGACGCCGCGTCCGCCGTGGAGGTCAGCTGGACGGCTGCCGCGAGGTAGTGGCTCACGGCCGACATGCGATACTCTTGTAGCACACTCCTGACCGGCACGTGACCGCGCCGCCACGACGACGTCACCGGGCGCTGCGATCCTGCCGGCGGAGGAAATGCACAATTTGGACGCCCTCGCCACGTTGCTCGACTTGCTGGCGCTGATCGCGGCGGTGTCCCTGCTGGTCACCCTCGCCGCTGACGCCGCCGCGATCAGCGCCAGCAAGTCGAGCAACGTGGCGAGGGCGTCCAAATTGTGC
>DATNKH010000730.1:0-8992 GCA_035603475.1 Thermoanaerobaculia bacterium | reverse complement strand
GGAGGGGGCGGCGAGAGGGTCGACGGGTGCGGAGCGTCCGCGGCTGGGACGCAACGTCCTGGCGCTCGGCGGGGTCAGCTTGCTGACCGACGTCGCCAGCGAGATGTCCTTCCCGCTGCTGCCGATCTTCCTGACCACCGTCCTGGGCGCGAGCGCCACGGCGCTCGGCGCGATCGAGGGGGTGGCGGAGTCGACGGCCTCGCTGCTCAAGCTGGCGAGCGGCTGGCTGTCGGACCGCATGCCTGGGCGCAAGCCGCTGGTGGTGATCGGCTACGGGCTGGCGTCGCTGGTCAAGCCGCTGATCGGTCTCGCCCGTAGCGCCGGGCAGGTAATGGCGATCCGGGTCGTCGACCGGGTCGGGAAGGGGATCCGGACGTCGCCGCGCGACGCGCTGATCGCCGACTCGGTGGCGCCGTCGATCCGCGGGCGGGCCTTCGGCTTCCACCGCGCCGCCGACAACACCGGCGCGGTGATCGGGCCGCTCATCGCCTTCGCCCTGCTGCGCTTCGGGCATGGGATCGATCTGCGGCGGGTCTTCCTGCTCACCGCCATCCCGGCGGCGCTCTCCGTGGCCTTGCTGGTCTTCGGCCTGCGCGAGGTGCCGCGGCCCACGTTGCCGACGATGCGGGAAGGAGAGGGGACCCCTAGGCCGGCGGGGTCGCTGCGAGCGGCGGGCCTCGGCGCCCGCTTCTGGTGGCTGTTCGCCATCCTGACGATCTTCACCCTCGGCAACTCGAGCGACGCCTTCCTGCTGCTGCGCGCCACCCAGCTCGGCATCGCCCCGCTGCTGGTGCCGGTCCTCTGGGCGCTGCTCAACCTGGTCAAGGCGCTCTTCAACGTCCCCGGCGGCGTCCTCTCGGACCGCTTCGGCCGGCGGCCGCTGCTGATCGTCGGCTGGACGATCTACGCCGCGGTCTACCTGGGCTTCGGCCTGGCCGGCGCCGCCTGGCAGGTCTGGGCGCTGTTCGCGGCTTATGGCCTCTACTTCGGGGCCACCGAGGGCGTCGAGAAGGCGCTGGTCGCCGACTTCGTGCCGGCCGAGCGCCGCGGCGCCGCCTTCGGCTTCTACAACCTGGCGCTCGGCATCGCCGCCCTGCCCGCTTCCCTGATCTTCGGCGAGCTGGTCGACCACGCCGGCGCGCGCACCGCCTTCCTCTTCGGCGGCGGCATGGCGCTCCTGGCCGCCATCGCCATCTGCTTCGTCGCCCCGCCCGGCCGGAAACGGGGGCAGCGGGCCGCATGACCCGCGTGCCGCCCCGCGGCGTATGATGGCGTCACCTGTTCCATGATGGGCCCAACCGCTGCACGACGGGAGGTGGGAGCATGTCCAAGATCAACTACGGCCGTGTGATCCTTGCCGGCCTGGTCGCCGGGCTGGTCATCAACGTCATCGACTTCGTGGTCAACGTGCCCATCCTGGGCAAGCAATGGGCCGCCGCCACGACAGCGCTGGGCGTCAAGGTCGAGGACGTGAACGGCCAGGCCGCGGCCGGTTGGATCACCATGGACTTCATCGTCGGCCTCTTCACCGCGTGGCTCTACGCCGCCATCCGGCCGCGCTATGGAGCCGGCGCCCGCACCGGCCTGTGCGCCGGCATCGCGACCTGGTTCATCATCCACGTCGCCCTCGGGTCGCTGACCTGGCAAGGCCTCTATCCGCTCTCGCTGAACGCCATCTCGGCCGCCGGCGCCCTGGTCGCGATGCTCGCCGGCGGCTGGATCGCGGGAAGGCTGTACACCGAGGCCGGCTGAGCACGCGCGGGCGGGTTCGCGCCCTCAGCGGGCGATGCTCCGTACCGCCAGGGGCGACACGCGGGCGAGCAGGTCGAAGTCGCGGTCGCAGTGCGCAACAGTGAGGCCGTTGCGCAACGCACAGGCGGCGATGAGGCAATCGACGCCCGAGCGCACGGTCAGGCCGGCGCGCCGTGCCGAGCGAAAGAGCTCGGCTGCCTCCAGGAAGACCTCGATGCGCAGCGGCGCCTCGGCGATCGGCAACGCCAGCAGCGACTTGCGAGCGACGCGATAGGCCCACTCCTCCCGGAAGCCTTGCAGCACCTCCTGCACCACGGGCAGGCAGGTGACGATCTCTTTGAGGTCGCCGACGTCTTCGAGCTGGACGCGGCTGGGCTTGCGGAAGACCTCCACCCAGATCGAGGTGTCGACCAGGATCAACGCGGCCTCCGGCGGCGCGCCGGAGGAGGGGCGTCCTCGCGCATCGCCACCAGGTCGCCTTCCCAGAGGCCGGACCCGGCCAGCTCGAGGATCCGCCTCGCATCTACGCCTCGCACGTACTCCTCGAGGGCGCGCGTGACGGCCGCCGAGAACGTGCGCTCGCCCGAGAGGCGGACCACCTCGTCGAGAAGCTTTTCATCCAACACAAGATTTGTACGTTTCATGTGTATTAGCATCATTCCTCCGGCCACGGGATGTCAAGCGTGATGCTGCCCGACCTGGCCACCCGCCAAGATTGACGGAAGAGGCGAGCCTCAGGTCGACACGGCCGCCCGCGGGAGCTGAGGCCCCGCTTCGCATGCGGCCGCGCACTTCCTCTTCTGAGGGCCTTCGGGTGCGCCGAGGGCGGCAGATCGGGCGGCTTCCTGGCCGCCTCGCGAATCAAGCCCCTACAGATGCTCGGCGGCCGGCTTCCGAATCGCCAGCCGCCGGCGCGGGAGAGACTGATGAAGAAGCAGGAAAGCAAGAAGCTGCAGCTCAGCAAGGATACCCTCCGCCACCTCCAGAACGCCCCGCTCGAGAAGGCGGTCGGCGGGGAGCCGACCACCACTGTGCAGACGCATTTCGTCAGCTGCACCGTCTGCTAGAGGAGTAGCGCGACACGAGGCCACGGCGCGCGGCTTCCCGCCGCGCTCCGCCCCCGCCCCGCCGGTCCGGGCCATTGAAGGCCTCGGACCGGTCTGCGATCAGCCGTAGCTCACGCCGGGGTAGAGGAGACGGATGGCGGCCAGCTGGACGGGGTAGTAGAGGGGGTTGAAGAGCTGCCAGGCGACGAGCAGGCCGAGCAGCGACATGAAGGGCTGATTCATCAGCGCGGCGTAGCGCTCCGCGGCGCGCGGCGCCAGCAGGGCGGGGATCACTGCGCTGCCGTCGAGCGGCGGCAGCGGCAGCAGGTTGAACAGGCAGAGCAGCAGGTTCAGCGAGAAGAGCAGCGACAGCGGCACCACCGCGCCCCCCGCCGGGCCGCCGGCGGCGCTGGCGGTCACCTGGGTGAAGGAGATGCTGTCGGGCGGCTTGAACAGCCCGGCGGCCATGCCGCCGCGGATCGCCAGGCCGGCGGCCAGGACCAGCGACAGGTTCGCCGCCGGACCGGCGAGCGCCATCACCGCGGCCCGCCTGGGGAAGCGCCTGGCCCAGGCGGGATCGTACGGGGCGCTCGCCCAGCCCATCATCCAGCCGCGGGTGAAGAAGGTGATGAGCGGGATCGCCACCATCCCCACCGGCTCGCGCCGGATGTGGGGCAGCGGGTTGAGGGTCACCTGGCCGCCGTGATAGGCGGTGGGATCGCCCAGCCGGTAGGCGGCGAAGGCGTGCGACGCCTCGTGCAGCGTGGTCGAGAAGAGGAAGACCAGGAACCAGGTGAGGCCGAGCCCCACCGCGGCGAGCGTCAGATGGGGTTCGAGAGCCACGAGATTAGTGGCCCGCTCGGTTCATTCGCATGCTAATCGCGCCGTCATCCGCGTTCCTGGCAAGGCGTCGCCGACGAGGCATAGTCGAACTTATGTCGAGGAGGCGCAACGCAGCCAGGGACGCGGAGGGCAAGCGAGTGGCATGCGAATGAACCGAGCGGGACACTAAGCGCGGCTCAGGTACTTGTCCTCGCGGGTGTCGATGAGGATCTTGTTGCCCACCTCGACGAACGGCGGCACCTGGACCACCAGGCCGGTCTCCGTCTTGGCCGGCTTGTACGACGCGCTGGCTGTCGCCCCCCGGAGGCTGGGCTCGGTGTCGACCACCGCGAGCGTCACGGTGTTCGGGAGCTCGATGCCGACCGGCCGGTCCTCGTAGAAATCGACAGTGATCACCGTGTTCGGCAGCAGGTAGAGCATGGTGTTGCCCAGCGTCTCGTCGTCGAGCGTGATCTGCTCGTAGTTCTGCTGGTTCATGAAGTGGTGCCCCGAGGAGTCGGAGTAGAGGTACTCCATCGGGTGGGTGTCGAGGATCGCGCGCTCCACCTTCTCGGTCGAGCCGAAGCGATGCTCGAAGCTGTTGCCGCTGCGCAGGCTGCGCATGCGGGCCTGCACGAAGCCGCGCCAGTTGCCCGGCGTGACATGCTGGACGTTCATGATCCGGCACACGTCACCCTCGAAGAGGATGCACATGCCGGCGCGCACCTGGGTTGCCTGGATCAAGCTCGTGGGTCTCCCATTCTCGGAACGGACAGGGGATACGGGAGCGGGTCACCGCCTCCCGCCTCGAACGCTAAAGGATAGCACGCGCCTTGCTGACTCCTGTCGGCAATTCGCCGCGCTGACCCACTACCCTTCCGTGCTGGCCGTTTTCAGGGGTCGCGGTGGACGATGGTGCCGACGTGCTCGCCCGCGAGGGCGGCCTGGATCCTCTCGGGGTGGCGACCGTTGACGAGCTGAAAGCGGTCGAGGAGGCGGGCGTTGGCGAGGAGGTCGAGGAGAATGGGCTCGAAGGGGAGGGTCGCGAGGCCTCGCCGGCGCAGGCCGGTCACGGTGATCTCGGGGATGAGGCGAGCGGAGGGGTCGAGCTTGGGGTCGGCGTCGTAGAGACCGTCGACGTCCTTGACCAGCGTGAGGCTCTTGCAGCCGAAGCACTCGGCGAGCAGGAAGGCGCCGGCGTCGGTGCGGTGCGGGGGAATGCGGCCGACGCCCGGCGGGTGCTCCCAGAGCGAGTAGGGCGGCACGCTGCTGAAGACGACGCCCGGCGCGCTGTGCAGGAAGAGCGGCAGCAGGTGGCCGAAGATCTCGGGGGGGATGGCCACGACGCCGTGGGGGGCGAGCAGCGTCCCCAGGATGTGGGCATTGCCGAGCGCGTCGGCCGCGGCCAGCTGGGCCAGCACGCCGGTAGGCAGCCCGAGGTCGATGCCGATCGAGAAGACGTGGCGGGTGCGCACGCCGCCGCCGGTGCCCAGGATCAGCTTCCAGCGCTTCAGGCAGTCGGCGAGAGCGGCGACCACCGGATAGACCACCTGCCTCCCCTCGTCGAGGATCGAGCGGCCGCCGATCTTGAGCACGTGCGCCTCGGGCAGCATGCGGAACACCGGGCTCTCGGTGGAACGCTCGACCTGGCGATCGAGCAGGCTCTCGCGCATCAGCCGCGAGCGGACGTGGTGGCGCTGTTCGGGTGCGGCCACGGTGCCGGTCTCGTGCCGCGCTCGCGGTTCGCCGGCGGCTGGGCCGGCGGCTGGGCCGGTTGCGTCGGGATCGGATTCGATCATGGAGTGGGCGTTCCTGGGTCAATCGGCGCTGATGACGGTGCCCACGGGCTCGCCTTCCAGGGCGCGGGTCAGGTTGCCCGGCACCAGGCCGTTGATGACCTGGATGGAGCGCCGGATCCTGGCGTTGGCCATGAACTCGAGGACGGCGCGCTCGACGACGACGTCCTCGAGGTCCATCTCCGCGAGCTCGGCCACGGTCGCGCTCGGGATGAACCGGGCGTGCCGGTCCTTCTTCGGGTCCGCGGTGTAGAGACCCTCGACGTCCTTGACGAAGATCATCGACCGGGTGCCGAGCACCTCGCTGACCAGGTAGGAGCCGGTGTCGGTGCGATGGGGCGGGATGCGCCCTTGGCCCAGCGCCGGGTTCTGTTGCCAGTAGATGTAAGGAGGCATGCCGAAGAAGATGACGGCGCCGCGCTCGGCCAGGTAGAGGGGCAGCTGCGCGAACTGGGCAGGCTCGATGAACGGGATGCCGTGCTTCGCCAGCAGGTAGCTCATCATGCGGGCGTTCTGCATGCTGACGAAGGTGCCGAGCACGGACAGCACTCCCGTCGGCATGCCGAGGTCGAGGCCGACGCTGTAGGCGTGCCGGGCGCGCGTCCCCGCGCCGGTGCCGAGGATCATCTGGTGGCGGCCGAGGTTGGCGACGATCTCGTCGATCAGCGGGAAGACGGCGGCGCGCCCGCGGTCGATGAAGCTCTGGCCGCCGATCTTGACGACGTTGGCCTGGGGCAGGATGTGGATGGGCGCGGGCAGGCCGGTGCGGGCGAGCAGCTCCGTGTCGGACAGCGAGCCCTCCACCAGCGCCTGGCCCAGCTCGGTCAGCAGCTCGTCACTCGCCGCGATTATGTCCTTCTCGGTAGTCATCCCAGGCTCCATTCCATCAGGAGATGCCAACGCCGGCGGCCCCGAGGCACTGATCCGGTGCCGTAATGTGGCTCTCGAGGCCTACTCAAAGCATCTATCGGATCTCCCCCGCATCCCCTCGATCCCCTTCCTCCCAGCCGGGATGCCGCGACTGGCGACAGGCGGAGCCGCGGCCCCCTCCGGGGGGAAGGGGACGCCCCCTCCCTCCCCCTCCACCAGGCAGCTTTGTTCTAGTTGGCTCCATTCCCAGCCGCACGCCTTCGAGGACGTAGGTCTCCTCGGCGGGCGACTCGGCGTCGAGGTCTCCGAAGGTCCGCCGGGCCCAGGATTCCAGCTCGTCGAGGACCGACTCCTGGACCCCCGGCGGCAGCACGATGCCGCCGAGGCCGAGCTTGCCGCGCCAGCTGTCGAGCGACTGGCGGGGGCTGTGCCGCGCCGGCCAGCGCGCGACGGCGGTGCGCGGCAGCTCGGCGGCGCCGCGCTCGCGGCAGGCCGCGAGGAAGCGCCGGCTGCCGGCGGTGCGGGGCGTGAAGCCTCGCTCCCGCACCAGGCGCTGCATCTCGCGCGACATGCGGGCCTTGACGCTCTCCGGATCCCGCTCCACCCAGCCCAGCAAGCAGACGCCGCCGCCGGCGCTCGGGGCGCCCTGGCCGCCGCGGGCGCCACGGCCGCGACTGCCTCCGCTTGCCGCGGTCGGCGCCGGGCCGGCGATGCGAACGACCTCGTCGACCACGTGCGCGAGCGGCAGCAGGTGCATGGCCCGCGAGCTGAAGATCACACGCGCCGCCCCGGCAGGCAGCGGCCAGGAGCACGCGCCGTCGGCCTGCACCAGCCAGGCGCGGCCGGCCCCCGGCCGCCGGCGGAAGACCTCCAGCATGCCGCGCGACCGGTCCAGGCCGACGTAGCGCACGGGGTGATCGAGGAACCAGCGGCCGATCATGCCGGTGCCGGCGCCGATCTCGAGCACCCGATCGCCTTCCCCGGCCCCTGCCAGGGCGATCACTGCGGCGGCGATGGCACGGCAGTCGCTCTCCGGTAGCCCGACGCGGCGATCGAACTGCGGCGCCTGCCCGTCGAAGGGAGTCGGCGAACCGATCCCGGGAGTCGGCGCTGGCATCGATACGGCGTCCGGAATGCTCAAAGGATGAAAGGCTGCGCTCGAACGATATGGGAAGCCAGGGGCGAAGGCAAGGGGAACGGGGTCACGTCACAACCTGGGTGCCCCCTATAATCGCCGCCATGCCCGAGTCCTACGACGAGCTGCTCGCGACCGGCGTGGCGGCCGCGAACGCCGGATCGGCGGTGCTGCGGCGGTACTTCCGGTCCGGCGACCTGGACGTGGCGCGGAAGGCCGACAACGACTTCGTCACCCGCGCCGACCGTGAGAGCGAGGCGGCGGTGCTGGGCGAGATCCGCCGGCGCTTCCCGGGGCACCGCATCCTGGCGGAGGAGGGTGGGCGGGGCGGCGGCGGCGGCAGCGAATACCAGTGGCTGGTCGATCCCCTCGACGGCACGACGAACTTCCTGCAGGGACTGCCGGTGTGGTGCATCTCGGTCGCCTGCATGCGAGGCGGGGAGGTGGTGGCGGGGGTCGTCCTCGATCCGCCGGGCGAGAACGTCTTCACCGCGGCGCTGGGCTCCGGTGCGCGGTGGAACGGCAGGCCGATGGCGGTCTCCGGCCATCCCGGTCTCCCGGGGTCGTTCCTGGCCACCGGCTATCCATTCCGCGCCCACGCCACGCTCGACGTCTACCTCGGCGTCTTCCGCGAGGCGTTCCTGGCGGCCAAGGCGATCCGCCGCTGCGGCGCCGCCGCGCTCGACCTCGCCTACACCGCGGCCGGCGTCTACGACGGCTTCTTCGAGTTCCGGCTGTCGCCGTGGGACATCGGCGCCGGGGTGCTGCTGGTGCGCGAGGCCGGCGGCACGGTCACCGACATCGACGGCGGCGAGGGCTTCTTCGCCGGCGGCAACGTGGTGGCCGGCAGCCCGGCGGTGCAGCGCGAGCTGCGCGACGTGGTGGCGCGCCACGCCAGCGAGGCGGACCTCGACCGGATCAGTCCGGTGCAGGCCGGCGCCGCGGCCGTGCCATGAAGTGGCAGCGCCCGCCCGCGGCGCCGGCCGCCAGCTTCGAGGTGCAGGTCCATCCGGCAGGCAGCGCGGGGCAGGTGCGCTACTTCCGGTTGACCCGCCGCCATCTCACCTTCTGGTCGCTCGTGGGGCTTGCGTACCTGCTGCTGCTGGCAGGCGCCCTGGGGCTGGCGCCCGGGGTGATCGCCGGGTGGGTCGGCAGCGAGGAGTACCGCGGCCTGACGGCCGAGCGGGCGCGGCAGGGAGAGCGGCTGCTGGCGCTGGTGTGGCGGCTCGAGCAGCTGCGGGGGCGAAGCGAAGAGCTGTTGCTGCGGGTGCACATGGTGTCGGCCGCCTACGACCTGCCGCCCGTCAGGGAGAGCGCGGCCGGGGACGAGGCTTCCCGGGTCGCGCCGGCGGAGTCGATCTACGACAGCGCGGTGCGGCAGGGCGAGAGCTCGCGGGCCCGTATCCGCGGCCAGCTAGGCGCCGTCGAGGCCGGGGTGGCCGCGGTGCGCGTCTTCGAGGCCGGCCATCCCGACCAGGTGCGCGCCACCCCGGCGGCGTGCCCGCTACGCGGCGACCGCTACGTGCTCAGCGCCCCGTACGGTCGCCAGCGCGGCGCCTTCGCTCCCGGCC
>DATNKH010000729.1:0-6166 GCA_035603475.1 Thermoanaerobaculia bacterium | reverse complement strand
GGGAAACTGACCATCACTTGCCCATCACCTCGGCATCGAGACCTGGGCAACGAGCGCCGTCTCGAGGCCTTGGAGTTGAAGCCGTGGCAGCGGGCTTGCTTTCCTTCCGTGGCATGGAGGAACGGAGCTTCCAGGAGCGGCTGCAAGCGGCCTGGTCACGGGTGCGGACCTCGGCTGGCGAGATCGGGCGACGCGTGCGCGGCGGCCTCACGACGCTGTGGCGACCGTTCGCCGCACGGGGGGCGGCGCCGCGCCTGGCCCTGGGGGCGGTGCTCGCGGTGGGCTTCGCGCTCGCCCTGGTGGGAGGCGCCGCCTGGCAGACCTGCGGCTTCCAGGGCTGTCCCGACGCGGCGCGGCTCGCCGCCTACCGGCCGGGTGGGGCGCCGCTGCTGCTCGACCGCCAGGGGCAGGTGATCGCCACCCTGTCGCCGGACGACCTGCCGGAGGTTCGCCTGCGTTCCCTTCCAGCGTATCTCGCCGCGGCGTTCCTGGCGATCGAGGACCGGCGCTTCCTCGAGCACGGCGCCGTCGACTGGCGCCGCGTCGCCGGCGCGTTCGCCGCCAACCTGCGCCACGGCGGCGTCGAGCAGGGGTTCAGCACCATCACCATGCAGCTGGCCCGCAATCTCTTCCCGCTGGAGATCCCCGGCCAGGAGCGCACCGCCGCCAGGAAGCTGCTCGAGATCCGCGTCGCGCAGCAGTTCGAGGCGCGCTTCAGCAAGCCCGAGATCCTCGAGCTCTACCTCAACCACATCTACTTCGGCAACGGCGCCCGGGGCATCGAGGCGGCGGCCTGGCAGTACTTCCGCCAGCCGGCGTCGCGGCTCACCCTGGCGCAGGCGGCGCTGCTCGCGGCGCTTCCCAAGGCGCCCACTCACTATGACCCGCGGCACCATCCGGACCAGGCCCTGGCCCGCCGCAACCTGGTGCTGGCGCGCATGACGGCGCAGGCGCGCGTGGCGCCCGAGCTTGCCGCGGCCGCGGCGCGCGAGCCCCTCGGGGTGCGCTCGCCGCCGGAGCGCCCGCGCGCCCGGCCGATGTTCGCCCGCTACTTCGCCGAGGAGGTGCGGCGCCAGCTCGAGGAGCGCTTCGGGGAGAGCCTCTATACCAAGCCGCTCCGGGTCTGGACCACGCTCGACCTGGAGGCCCAGCGTGCCGCCGAGGAGGAGCTCGAGCGCCAGCTGCGGACCATCGAGTCCGGCCGGCTGGGGCGCGTGGCGAAGGCGCGGGGCGGCGCCCGCGGCGGCGGCCAAGGCGACAAAGGGAGCGAGGCTGGCGAGGGCAGCCACAGCGCCCGGGATCTCCAGGGCGCCGTGGTGGCCCTCGAGGCGGCCAGCGGCGACGTCCTTGCCTGGGTGGGAGGGCGCGACTACGCCGCCTCGCAATTCGACCGCGTCTCGCGTGCCCGGCGCCAGGCGGGGAGCGCCTGGAAGCCGTTCGTCTACGCCGCGGCCCTGGCGCGCGGCATCGCCCTGAGCCAGCCCATCGCCGACACCCCGCTGGTCGTGCCCCTCGCCGGCGGCGGCGCCTGGGAGCCGCGCAACTACGACGGCACCTTCGCGGGCCGGGTGACCCTGCGCCAGGCGTTGGCGCAGTCGCGGAACGTGCCGACCGTGCGGCTGGCCGAGGCGGTCGGCTACGACCGCATCGCCGCGCTCGCGGCCAGCGACGGCATCACCTCGAAGGTGCCGCTGCTGCCCTCGATGCCGCTCGGCACCGTCGCGGTCTCGCCGCTCGAGCTGACCGCCGCCTACACCGCTTTCGCCAGCCTGGGCTGGCAGGTCGCGCCGCGCGTCGTGCTGCGCGTCGAGCGCGCCGACGGCACCGCCATCTGGAGCGCGCCGGAGCCCAGCCGCCGGCAGGTGCTCGACCCGGCGGTCGCCTACCTCCTCGACGACGCCCTGCGCGAGGCGCTGGCGAGCGGCAGCGGCGCCCCCGGGCTGCCGCCGGGCTTCGCCGGGCGCGCCGCCGGCAAGACCGGCACCAGCACCGACGGCAAGGACGTCTGGTTCATCGGCTTCACGCCGGCGGTGGTGGCGGGGGTGTGGATCGGCTACGACGAGCCGCGGCCGATCGCCGACCAGGCGACCGGCGGCCGGCTCGCGGCGCCGGTCTTCCGGCGGCTGATGACCCGCCTCTACGCCGGACGCGGCGCGCCGCAGTGGTGGCCGATGCCGCCGGGCGTCGCCTCCTGGCCGGTCGACCCCGCGAGCGGCCTGGTGCTGTCCGAGGGCTGCGCTCCCGCCGACGGTGCGCCCGCGCCGCGGGAGCTGTTCCTCATCGGGCACGAGCCCATGTCCACCTGCCCCGGCGTCACCGCGGCGGCCTCGAACCTGCTCGAAGGCACGACGGAAGGGGTCCCGGCGGCGTCCTCCGGCGAAGAGAGCCAGATCGAGATCGGCCCGGCCCGGGCGGCCGGATCGGCGGGGGAGCCGGGCGGCGGCGAGGCGAGTGGCGGCGAGATGGGAGGCGGCGGCGGCGGCGGCGCGAGCGCGGGTGCCGCGGAAGAGGGGCAGGCCGGCGAGCGTGCCGCCGCGGTGCCGTCGAGCCCGGATGCCGTGGGCCGGCGCGCCCCGCCGTCGCCGCCGAGCGATGCGAACAGCCCTGACGAGCCCGCGGCGGAGCCGCCTCGACGCGAGGCGCCGCCGCCGGCCGGAGGCCCCGGGGGCGCCGGCTTGAGGGGCGCCGCTGCCGCCAACCTCGGAGGCTGGTGGCAGGTGACCAACACCGGCGACGCGACCGGCGCCGAGGCGCGGGGCGCGCGCACCTACCGCATCGCCCTGCGCCAGGAGGGCGCCCGGCTCAGCGGCGAAGGGGAAGAATGGGAAGAGGATGGGCGCCAGCTCACCGCCGGCGCGCGCACCAGGATCCAGCTCTCCGGCTCGATCGCCGGCCGCGAGGTGCGCCTGCGCTACACCGAGCACGGACCCGGCGGCACCGCGAGCGGCACCATCACCTGGCGCCTCGCAGGCGGCGGCGACGAGCTCTCCGGCACCTTCTCCAGCGCCGGGTCGGACGCCCGAGGCGCCTCGTCGGCGGTGCGGCTGCAGTGAAGGCGGGAAGTGCTTAGAGCACCACTGCGGGGGGCGAGAGGGGTCAGTGTTCTAGAGGGCGCGCGCTTCGAGCGTGGGCCAGACTCCGCCGGACGCCCTCAGCCGGCCACCGGCGCGGGCTTGTCAGAGGCGACGGGATCCAGCTGCAGGGTGCGCTGGCCTTGGTTCCATGCCGCGAGGGCCTCTTCCAGGGTGCCGTAGTCACGGGTCCTGCGCATGCAGGAGGAGCAGGCGACCCAGGCGCGCAGAATGCCCTGGGCGTCGGCGGAACCACCGATCTCGACGGAACCTGCCACCGCCTCGTTTCCACAGGCTCGGCAGGGCAGCAGCGTTTCCATGAGCATACCTCTCCTCTCGCCGAAAAATGTAAGCAAATTTCGCGCCGGGAAACGGCGGTGGCTCAAAGGGGTTGTGAGTGGCGCAGCGGTGTCGTGCTGCCTTAAAGACAAAAGGCCCCGGCGCGTGGCCGGGGCCTCAGGGGTTGGTCTCAGTGGCGTTGGGTTCCCCCCTTGTCGGGGGACTCAACCGGCAGCGCCTGCAGCCTCGGCGCGGCGTGCGCGCCTGGACTGCCTGAAAGAGCGCCGAGCGCTCGATGGACGCTTTGGAGGATTCCCCTTACGAGGACGCCACCTCCACCGAACCGTGTCTACTTAAATCCACTGGACCACCTCCTTTCTGGGCGTCTTCCTAATCGGCAGGTCCCAGCCCGCCCGGCTCCGTGGGCCGCCCATGCCTCTTTGGAGCCGCCGCGTCGCTCCCCAGGCGGGAGCGCGCGGAACGATGTGGCTATGGTGCAGGATGCCCGCGCGCTTGTCAACCAAGGACTTGAATTGGTTGCAATCTAGCAGTCAGGACACTACCCTCGCGTCCCGGCGGTCAGCGCACCCCTATCTGCAACATCGGCTTGGGATCGCGGCTCACCAGCTTCCACTTGCAGCCGGCCTGGGCGCAGGCGGCGTCGAGGGTGGCGGCGACGGTCTCTTGTTCCAGCTCCAGGCTGAGCTTGGCCTTGGGCAGCGCCTCGTCGAAGGCCAGGTCGGCGCCGAGGATCTGCGCCATGGTCACCATCACCTCGTGCAGTTCGGCGCCGGTGATCTTCAGGTCGATCTTCGCGTCGAGGACGTTGACGCTGGGGTCACCGGTCCGCACCGGCTCGATGAGGATGGCGCCGTCCCTGGTGCGCCAGCGGCAGCCGAGGCTCTCGCAGATCGCGGTGAGCGCCGTCCTCAGGGTGACGTTGTCGATGCGGATGGAGATCGTCCGTGCCGTCTGGAATCGAGGGCTGAGGTCGACGCGGGCGCCGGTCAGCTTCCCAACCGTCTGGAACAGCTTGCCGACGTCGGCGTCGGTGACGTTGAGGTCGATGCGATTGTCGAGGTGGATCTCGGCCGCGCGCGCGATCGTGGGGTTGAGGGCCAGGACGAGCAGCAGCAGGCCGGTGGGGATGCGAGTCATCGGTTGCCTCCTCTGTGGACGAGGATGATGCTGCCCGCGACGGGATGTCGCGAGGCAGGGCCAACGATCCAAAGGCGGCCGGACGGCGACCGCGCGGTGACGATGCCGGCGGCGTTGCGGATCTCGATGGCGCCTCGCGAGGCCGGCGGCGCCGGTGGAGTGGGCGGCCGGCGCAGTTGCTCGATCAGCAGCAACGCCGTCGCTAGGAACGCCGCGCCGGCGGCAGCGCCCGCGGCTGCCGCCATGAGGCGCCGCCGGCGGCGCCCGGCCACCTGGGAACCCTCGAGCGCCCCCCGCACGACCCTCTCGACCGCAGCTGGGGGCGGCTCGAGAGCGGCGTTCAGCCGCTCGCCCAGATGATCTGCGGCGGCTTCGTGCCGCTCGCCGCGGGCGTCTTCAGGTCGCGCCTTCATCTCGTGGCTCCTTCGCCGAGGATCGCTTGCAGGCGCCGGCGTGCCCGCAGCACCCGCATCTTCAGGGCCGATCGGGAGACGCCGGCGAGCGCCGCCGCCTCGTCGCTCGACAGCTCGCCTACCGCCACCAGCAGCAGGGCCTCCCGCTCGTGGCGCGGCAGCCCGCGGATGGCGGCCAGCGTGCGCTCGAGGTCCGCCCGGGACACCGCTCGCCGCTCCGGGTCCACGTCTGGATGGCGTCCGTGGCCGTTGGCGAGCGCCGCGAGCGGCGCCAGGAGGCGCCGCCGGGCAAGGGCGCGGAACAGCCGGCGGCGCGTCACGGCGAAGGCGAAGCCACCGGCCTGGTCGGGGGGACCGGATCGGCGCCAGCGTCGGGCGAGCGCCGCCAGCCCATCCTGGGCCGCCTCCTCCGCCAGCCCGAGGTCGCCGGACCTGGCGAGGCCGTAGCGCAGCAGCCGGGGCGCGAGGTCGCGCAACGTCTCTTCGAGGTCCACGGGACAGTAGTACCTCGCCGCGCCGAGCGGTCACCGCCATGGTGAGGTCGGGTAGTGTCCTGATTAGATTCGCCTTGCCTCCCTCGCTCCGTTTGGGCGAGGGTCCGCAGTCTTACGCCGCCGCCCTCTAGGCTTGGACCCTCGCCCAAACGGCGCGAGGGAGGCAAGGCGAATCTAACAATCTCGGACACTACCCGAGATCGCCACGGCCGACGGAGGGATCACTTCACGTAGACCGTCTTGACGTTGACGAACTCGCGGATGCCGAACGGGCCGAGCTCGCGCCCGTAGCCGGACTGCTTGATGCCGCCGAACGGCAGCCGCGGGTCGGAGCGCACGAGGTCGTTGACGAAGCAGCTGCCCGCCTCGAGCCGGCGGGCGACCGCCTCGCCGCGGCGGGCGTCGCGGGTGAAGACGGCGGCGCCGAGCCCGAAGACCGAGTCGTTGGCCACCCGGATCGCCTCCTCCTCGCTGTCCACGGCGATGAGCGCCGCCACCGGCCCGAACAGCTCTTCCTCGTAGGCCGGCATCCCCGGGCCGACGCCGGCGAGCACCGTCGGCGGATAGAAGGCGCCCGGCCCCTCGGGGATCTCGCCGCCGAGCAGGCAGCGCGCGCCGGCGCGGCGGCTCGCCTCGACCTGGGCATGCAGCTGGTCGCGGAGGTCGCGGCGCGCCAGCGGTCCCACGTGGGTGCCGTCGCGCATCGGGTCGCCGACCACCTTGGCGCTCATCGCCGCCACGAAGCGCCGCT
>DATNKH010000728.1:0-23031 GCA_035603475.1 Thermoanaerobaculia bacterium | reverse complement strand
CCCGCCGCTCCCTCCGGGCTGAGGAAATAGCACGCGACCACGAGCAGCGCGAAGGCCAGGAAGCCGTCTTCCTCGCGCAGCCACCGCCGCGGCGGCGCCTCGCGCCACCGCGCGACGCCCTCGCGCAGCAGGGTGAAGACCAGCCACGCCGCGAACACCTTGGCCAGGATGGCTCCGGTCCGCCCTCCCTCCGCCACGAATTGCCATTGCGGCCGCAGGCGCGCGAGCTCCCCCCAGAGGACGGACCACGTCTCGCGGCTCGGGCGAGTGTGACCGCCGTGGCGCAGCACGGTGAACCAGAACGGCAGCGCGGCCCCCGGGACCAGGATCGCCACGTGCGCCAGGTGGCCTCGCCACCGCTCGCGCCGCCAGCTGGCCAGCCACAGCACGCCGATGCCGGCGAGCGCCAGCACCGCCCCCAGGATGTGCGCGAAGTAGCACAGCACCAGCAGCGTGTCGAGCACGGCGGCGAACGCCAGGCCGGGGCGGCCGCGGTGGCGCCACCACCAGGCGAGGGCGAGCAGGAACAGGGGGACGCTGAAGCAGTAGTTGTAGAAGCCGAGCCCCAGCAACATGTTCCACACGAACGGCAGGCCGAGCAGCGCCAGCCAGGCGCGTTCGCCGTCGATCGCGCCGGCCAGGTACCAGAGCGCGCCCGCTGCCAGCAGCACGTAGAGCGAGAGCAGCGCCTTCTCCGCCGAAGCCGGCGGCAGCCCCCACATCAGCGCGAGCAGTGCGACGTGGGTGAGGCTGTTGGGCACCGGCTGCGGGTTGACATAGAAGTACTGCCCCAGCAGCGGCGCCGGCGCCGAGCTGACGAGCTGCCCCAGCACCCAGGCGTTGTAGACGTGGCTCGGGCCGTCCGTCGAAGGCAGGTAGCCGGGCACGGCCCAGAAGGGCACCAGGAAGAGCGCCGCCAGCGCCGCGTAGACCCAGGCCGGCCAGCGCGGGCGGCCCGGCCGCGCCGGCGCCGCTGCCGCAGCCGCTGCCGTCGCTGGCGGCGCTGCCGCCGCTGGCGGAGGAAACCCCGCGGGCTGCTCAGAGCGGAGCAGCAGGGCTCTCCAGTCCCAGGCGCGCCAGCAGGTCGTGCAGGATTCGCGCTGTCATGCCCCAGATCTGGCGGCCGCCGACGTGATAGACCCGCAGGTTGCGGCGCACCCCGTCGTAGACCAGCGGGCGCTCCTCGACCAGGCGCGGGTTGGTGAACGCCAGCAGCGGCAGCCTGATGACCTCGGCGATCTCCGCCTCGCTCGGGCGCAGCTCGTAGGGATGAGGGATGGTGCCCACGCAGGGGACGATGCGGAAGCCGCTGGGGACGTCCACCTCGTCGAGCTCGCCCAGGCGCACGACGCGATCGGGCTCGACGCCGACCTCCTCGCGGGCCTCGCGCAGCGCCGCCGTCCAGGCATCCTCGCCGGCCTCGCGGCTGCCGCCCGGGAAGGCGATCTGGCTGGGATGGCTGGGCAGCGTGTCGGTGCGCTTGGTCAGCACCGTCCACAGCTCCCCCCCGTCGACGTAGAGCGGCACCAGGACCGCGGCCGGCCGCAGGTCGGCGGCCGGCCGCCCCGCGAGCCGCCGCGGCGGCGGCGAGGCGAGCCGCGCCCGCACCTCGAGGATCCAGCTCGGGCGCTCCGGGCTGTCGGGCCGCGGCGGCGTCGTGGCGGGGGACACCGCTACCCTCCGCCCACCCCGCGCTGGCCGCCTTCACCATCTGCGCCACCTGCGCCGCCTGCGCCGTGGGCGCCGCCTGCGCCGCGAGAGCCGCCGTCGACCTGCGGCGGTCCCGGCGCCAGCTCGAGGTCGATCTTCGCGGGGTCCTCGCCGCGGCGCAGCGTCACGGCTACCGGCCCCGCCTTGCCGCCCGGCAGCCGGAGCCTCAGCTCATACAGGTAATAGTCGTCGCGCGTCCACCACATCGGATGGACGGCGCGCGGCCGGGCCAGCGGCACCTCGAAGACTTCCCACCCGTTCGGCCGCAGCAGGCTCGGCCGCAGCTCGCGGCCGTCGGCGGCGAGGCGAGTGGGCGCGCGCCGATCGAGCTCGACCGCCAGGAACGGCATCGGCGTCGGGCTGCCCACCAGCAGGTCGGCCTCGCCGCTGCCGGCCATGAGCAGATCGTGGCCGCCCGCCGCGCGCCAGACGCCGGCGTTCAGCAGCTTCACCCAGAGCCCGTTGACGATGCTGTCCTGGCCGCCGGGGATGTGGCTCTGCGTCGTCTCGTAGGGCAGCAGGCGCCGCGCCACCGCCGAGACGTGGCGGTAGCGGCCGTCTTCCCCCACCGGGAACGCCGACGGGTGGCGCCAGAGCGGCCACAGGAAGGGCGCCGCCAGCGCCGCCGCCAGCGCCACCGTCGCGGTGCGCAGCGGGCGCGCCGCCATGAACCACAGCGCCGGGTAGAGCGGCAGGAAGTAACGGTTGCCGATGGCGCCGCCGCCACCGTAGAAGTTGAACGGGCGCACCAGCAGGAAGCAGCAGGCCGCGAGCGCCACCGCCAGCGGCAGCGCCCAGCGGCCGCGGTCGGGCCGGAAGGCGAGCGCCGCGAGCAGCAGCGGCAGGAAGTACGGCAGCACGCCGACGTCGCGCCCGGCGAGGAGATAGAGGACGTTCCACCCCCAGAGGCGCGAGCTCGAGCTGGGGTCGAAGGCCCCCTCCTGGGTCCACGACGCGTTGCCCCACTGGCGCAGCTTCTGGTTCCACGCCGAGGCCGGGAAATCGACTCCGGGATAGCCCGTCCGGGGATAGAAGCCGAGGCGCTGCCCGGAGTAGCTGTTCCAGTCGCCGCCGGCGGCACGCTGCGCGCCGGCGGTGAGCAGCAGCAGCGCCAGCGCCCCGGCGGCGAGCGCGCTCACCCCTTGGCGGCGGCGGCCGGCCGGCACCGCCAGCGCCGCCGGCAGCAGCAGCGCCAGGTAGAAGGGCCGGAAGGCGCCCGGCACGGCGAGCAGCGCGCCCGCCAGCGCCCAGCGCCCCAGCCGCCGCCAGCGCCGCCCGTCGCCGGCGGGCTCGTCGCCGTACAGCGTCGGCGCCTGCATCCCCCGGGGCACGATCGAGCGGTCTTCGCCGTACACGACCGCGAAGCCGGCGGCGGTGGCGGCGAGCAGCAGGACGTCGGCGTGGACCCAGAACACGTAGGCGAACGCCACCGAGCCGAAGACCAGCACCGCGACGGCGAACGGCGCCACCCCGCCGAGGCGCAGCCGCAGGGTGCGGGCGGCGAGCAGCGCGGCGGCGGCCAGCAGCAGGGCGTTGGCCACCAGCGCGCCGTGCAGCGGCGCCAGCCGCACGAAGGGCGCCACCACCAGGGCGTAGAGGAAGGGCTTGCCGTAGGTGATGTGCGCGCCGCCATCGCTGCTCTGCAGGATCACCCCGTCGGGCGGACCTCCCCACTGCGCCACGAAGCGGTCGTAGTCGGCGCGCGTGTAGGCCAGGTCGAAGTCCCAGGCCAGGCTCGCCGCCTGCATGGCATAGGTCGCCTCGTCGCCCACCAGCGAGGGCCGGCCGGTGCGGTCGAACGCCACCGCGGCGAGCAGGGTCGCCAGGAGCAGGGCGCCCAGCACCGTCCATCCCAGCCACTCGCCGGCACGACCCTGACGGGGGAGAGTCTGGCGGAGGAAGCCCGCGGCCGGGGCGCCGTCGCCGGTGCCGTCGCCCGTGCCGTCGCCCATGCCGTCGCCGTCGCGCCTCAAATGTCTCGCTCCCAACGCGGTCCTCCCAGCTGCGACAGGCCAAGACCTCCGAACAGGTGGGGCTCGATCCACAGCCGGATGCGCTCGGGCGCCAGCGGCAGCCGCGTCACTCCGGGCGGCCAGGGCGGCGGCGGCGGTCCGGGCGGGCGGCGCACCGCGAGCGTGAACCGCGTCTCCTCGCCCGGCGCCAGGTCCCGCGGCAGCGGCAGCCAGGGGCGGCCGGCGAAGAGGTCGCGCCCTTCCGTGATCAGCTTCACCACCACGGCGATGCCGCCCGGACCGCGATCGCCGGCCAACCAGCGCGCGAAGCCCCGGTTGCGCAGCACGACCTCGAGACGCCGCCGCTCGCCCTCCGGCCACGGTGGCTCGGCGCCGCGCACCTCGAGCTCGCCGGCGAGGCGCCCCCAGGTCATGCTGGACGGCAGATTCGCTGGTAGGCCCGCCGGCGGCTCGTCGCGGCGGGGGCCGGCGCCGGCGGGAGGCGGAGCCGTCGCCCATTCCGCACAGGCGGCCGCCACCGCCGCCGCCGCCCGCCGCGGGTCGTGGTGGCGGCGAACGTGCTCGCGTGCCGCCGCGCCCATCGCCCGCAGCCGTTCCGGCTCGGCCAGCAGCGCCGCCAGCCGCGCCGCCAGCTCGGTCACCTCGCGCGCCTCCGCCGCCGCGACGGCCTCCCGGGGCGCCGGCTCCTGCCATCCCCCGTCACGTTCCCTCGGCGGCTCGAGCGGCACCTTGACGGCGACAGAGTCGGGCAGCTCGGCGAACTGCGCATAGTCCGAAACGACCGCCGCGCGCCCCGCCGCCATCACCCGCAGCAGCGAGGCCGAGGTCTCGCCGGCGGTCGGGTAGCGCAGGTTCAGGCACAGGTCGGCGGCCGCGATGGCGCTCGCGAAGTCGGCGAACGGCAGGTAGCCGGTGACGTGCACCCGCGCCGCCACCCCGGCGCGGTGCGCCGCCTCGAGCAGGCCGGTGCCGGGCGCCTCCTCGCCGACCACCAGCAGGTGGACCCGCTCGAGCCTCGGCGCCGCCAGCGCCCGCACCCCCAGCACAGTCCGCTTGATCGGCGTCTGGAAACCGAAGGAGCCCAGCACCGGCGCGTCGTCCGGCAGGCCGAACCGCCGGCGCAGGGCGAGCCCGGCCTCGCGGCTGGCGCCAGGCGGCAGCGGCACTCCCATCGGCACCGCTCGCACCCGCAGCTCCGGATCGTCCTCGCGCACCACCGCCGCCGCCCACTCGCTGTGCACCAGCACACCGCGCTGGCGGCGCAGCAGCGTGCGGTGCGCCGGCAGGGCGAAGATCGGCGCCGTGCCGTAGGCGCCCCAGCGCTTGGCCACCGCCACCGCCTCGCCGATCCAACCGTGGTCGCGCTCGAGCCGCTCGCAGTAGCCGTAGAAATCTCCGCGCCCGAGGGTGACGTCGAGCAGCAGGTGATGCAGCACGACGTCGTGCAGGGTCAGCACGCCCGGATGCCGCATCGCCAGCTCCTGAACCCCTTCGTGATGGCGGTTGTTGCCCATCTGGTAGAGCGGCAGGCGGCCGGCGCCGGCCGGCGGCGTCGATGCCGAAGTCGCCGATGCTCCCAGGTCTCCGGCCTCGGCGAGCGGCCAGGCGGCTGCGACCTCGGGGGCCACCGGCTGGCCCGGGAGGCGGATCAGGCGGACGTCGACGAGCGCCGCGAGATTCGGCAGCAGGTCGAGCGTGTAGTCGGCGATCCCCGAGCGCACCGGCGGCAGCGGCGACACGACGTCGAGCCGCGGCAGCAGCGGCGGCTGGCTCATGAGTTGGCGCTGCGCGAAACCGCCGAACCGGCAGTGGAAGACGAGGGCTCGGCGCTACCCGCGCCTCCTCCCATCTGGCCCTTGAGCCAGGCTTCGATGAAGGGGTCGAGGTCGCCGTCGAGCACGCGGTCGGCGTCCCCCACCTCGGTGCCGGTGCGATGGTCCTTGACCATGCGGTAGGGGTGCAGCACGTAGCTGCGGATCTGGCTTCCCCAGCCGATGTCCTTCTTCTTGCCCTCGCGCTCGGCCTGCTCGGCGGCGCGCTTCTGCATCTCGCGATCGTAGAGGCGCGAGCGCAGGACCTTCATCGCCATGGCGCGGTTCTTGATCTGGCTGCGCTCGTTCTGGCAGGAGACCACGATGCCCGTCGGGAGGTGAGTGATGCGCACCGCCGACTCCGTCTTGTTGACGTGCTGCCCGCCGGCGCCGGACGACCGGTAGGTGTCGATCCGCAGGTCCTTGTCCTCGACGTCGACCTTCACCTCGTCGTCGACCTCGGGGTAGACGTCGACCGACGCGAAGGAGGTGTGCCGGCGGGCCTGGAAGTCGAAGGGGCTGATGCGCACCAGGCGATGGACGCCCGCCTCGCCGCTCAGGTAGCCATAGGCATAGGGGCCGCGCACCGCGAAGGTGGCGCTCTTGATCCCTGCCTCCTCCCCTTCCTGGCGGTCCAGCATCTCGACCTGGAAGCCGTCGCGCTCCGCCCAGCGCAGGTACATGCGCAGCAGCATCTCCGCCCAGTCCTGCGACTCGGTGCCGCCGGCGCCGGGATGGATCGCCACGATGGCGCTCTTGTCGTCGTCGGGCCCGGAAAGCGTCCACTCCAGCTCGAGACGGTCGAGATCGGCATCGCCCGCCACGGCGTCCTCGTCACCGGCCATCAGCTCCTGCCAGGCGGCGAGCTCCTCGGCATCGGCGCGCAGCTTCTCGACGGTCTCTAGGCGGCGCTCGAGGCCGCGCCGCTCCCGCAGCAGCGGCGTCGCCTGCGAGCTCTCGGGCGCCTGGGCGCGACTGTCCCAGAAGCCGGGCGCCTCCATCTGGGCATCGATCTCCGCCAGCCGGCGCTCGAGGCCGGTCTCGTCAAAGATACCCCCGGAGCCTGGCGAGCTGTTCGGAGAGATGATCGATGCGGGGCTGCTGGGAATTCGTGGGCATCTGACGTTCAACTCCTGGCGCGGGAAGTATATATCGCACTGATTACCGGCGGCGCCGGCAGTGCCGGCAGCGCCGGCAGCGCCCGCAGTGCCGCCAGCGCGGCGATCGCCGCCAGGGTCGCGGCCAGCGGCGGCAGCCACGGCCAGCGCGAGTACGGAGTCGTCCCGCGCTCGCCCGCCACCCGCGTGCGGATCACCCCCTCCTCGCCGACCCCCAGCTCGCCGCGCAGCGAACCGTCCGGCGCGATCACCGCCGAGACCCCGGTGATGGCGGCGCGCAGCATCGGCCGCCGGTTCTCCGCGGCGCGGAAGCGGGCGGCGCGGAGATGCTGCCACGGGGCCGCGGTGTCGCCGTACCAGCCGTCGTTGGTGATGGTCACCAGGATCGTCGCGCCGGCCTGCGCCAGCGCCGCCGTCTCCTCGGGAAAGACCACCTCGTAGCAGATCGCCGGCCCCAGCGGCTCGCCGCGCCAGGGCAGCAGGACCAGCCGGTCGGCGGGGCGGAACTGGCCGACGTTGCGCGCCACCGTCTTGGCGAAGGGCAGCACGCGCTCGAACGGCACGTACTCGCCGAACGGCACCAGGTGTCGCTTGTCGTAGCGCACCGGCGGCGAGCCCGGCGCCAGCAGCCACGCCGAGTTGTAGGCGTGCTCGTCGCCCGGCCCCACCGGCGTGTCCGAGTTGAACAGCACCCCACAGCCCCGGGCCACCATCGCCGCGAGATCGGCATCGAGCAGCGCGTCGCGGCGGTATTCGAACGGCCAGCCGGCGCTCTCCGGCCAGATCACCAGCGTGCCCGGCCGGCAGGCGGCGTACGACATGGCGGTCACCTTGCGGTAGTCGCTCGACGCCTGCCGCGGGTCCCAGCCGGCCTGGTCGGCGACGTTCGGCTGCAGCAGCGCGACCGGCAGCCCGGCGCTCTCGTCGTGCCGGCTCTCCACGGCGGAGCGGCGCAGGCTCCAGCGGCCGGCCATCGGCAGCAGCAGCAACGGCGCCAGGATGCCGGCGGCGAGCGGGCGCCACGGACGCGGGTGGCGGGCGGTCACCCGGACGACGGTGGCGGCGACCGCCACGGCCACCAGCATCACCAGGAACGAGATGCCGTAGGCGCCGATGAACGCCGACAGCGGCAGCGCCCCGGGGACCGCGATCCAGGCGTAGGCGGCGAGGTTCCAGGGAAAGCCGCCGAGGAACCAGGTGCGCAGCCACTCGAGCGCCACCCACAGCGCCGGCAGCGCGCCGAGCGCCAGCCAGTAGCGGCCGCCGTCGCGGCAGCGCCGCCACAGCGGCCCGCCGAGCCAGCCGAACGCGGCATGGAAGAGGGCAAGGTACGCGGCCAGGATGCTGGTCAGCAGCACCGCCAGCGGCAGCGAGATGCCGCCGAAGTGCCGCAGCGTCGGCACGATCCAGTAGAGCCCGGTCTCCCAGGAGGCAAGGCCGTGCAGGAAGGCGAGCGACGCGGAACGGCGGTGTCCGAGCAGCAGCGGCAGCGGCGCCAGCGTCAGCCAGGCCCCGAAGCCGAGCGGCACGCGGCAGAAGCTGAGCCCCCACAGCACCCCGCCGGCCACGGCGAGCAGGAGCCAGAGCAGGCGCGAGCTAGTGTCCCGCACGAGCTACTTGGGCGTGATCCAGGTGTCGAGCTTGCGCTCCTTGCGGACCTTCTCCGCCACCGGCTCCGCCGCGGTCCGCGAGGGGAACGGTCCGATCCGGACCCGGTACATGGTCTGGCCGCCCTTGGCGATCGGCGACAGGAAGGCGGTGAAGCCGGCATGGACCAGGCCGTCGCGCACCTTGTCGGCCTGTTCCTTGTCCGCCGTGGAGAAGACCTGGATCACCACCTCGCCCGCCGCGGCGGAGGCGGCGCCGCCGGAGGCCCCGGAGGCCCCGGAGGCCCCGGAGGACGGCCCGCCGGCTGCGGCAGGAGAGGCATCGGCGGTCGCGGAGGCGGCAGGAGACCAGCTGATGGCCGCCTTGCCACTGCCTGCGGTGGCCGCGCCTTTGCTCGAGCTCGCGCTGCCGCGGGCGCCGCGCGCGGCGCGTGAGGCGGGCGCCGGCGTGTCGGGCAGCGGTTCTCCTTCGCCCGCCGCCTCGCCGATCGGAGTTGCTTGGGCCGCCTGCGAAGACGAGATCGGAGGCGAAGCACCGTCGCGCCGGGTACGCTTGCCCGCGGCAGTCCCGGGCGCCGCCGGAGATGCGGTGCCACCCGCCGCCGTCGCAGCGGAGCTGCCCGCGCGGCGGCCGAGGTCGTCCGCCAGCGTCGAGCGCCTGGATGGGCTGCCAGCGTCACCCCCCGCCGCCGCCGAAGCGCCTGCCGGCACCGCCGATCGTGCGGAGGTCGCCCGTGCCGCCGGCGTCTCCTGCTCGCCGCGATCCGCGGCAAGCGGCGCCGCCGCGGCAACCGCCGTCGTGCCTCTCGCGCCGGCCGTCCCCGCGGCATTCTTACCGGCCTTCGCACCGGCATCCGGGTGCTGCCGCGAATCGGCGAAGAACTTGAACTCCTGCAGTGCCTGCCCTTCCTGCTTCCCCTTGTCGGCGTCGGCGTTGGCGCCGTCGAGGACCCGGCCGCGCCCGAGCAGCGCCAGCCGTTCCTGGGCCCGGGCCGCGCTCTCGCGCCCGATCCAGACGCCGGAGAAGAACGCCGCCACGACGCAGGTCAACAGGATCACGAAGGCCACCACCACCTGCCGGTTGGTGAGCGCGATCTCGTAATAGCTCGGCTCGTGAGAGCCGCCGACGTCGATGCCGCCTCGCTCGATGTCCGTCGTCATCAGGAATCTTTCCCCATGAAGGTCTTGAACATCTCGATCGGCACCGGGAAGAGGATGGTCGAGTTCTTCTCCGCCGAGATCTCGGTCAAGGTCTGCAGGTAGCGCAGCTGCAGGGTCACCGGGTTGCGGGCGATCACCACCGCCGCCTCGCCCAGCTTCGCCGAGGCCTCGAGCTCGCCCTCGGCATGGATGATCTTGGCGCGCTTCTCGCGCTCCGCCTCGGCCTGGCGCGCCATCGCGCGCTGCATCTCCTGCGGCAGGTCGACCTGCTTGACCTCGACCATCGCCACCTTGATGCCCCAGGGATCGGTGTGCGCGTCGATGATCTCCTGCAAGCGGCCGTTGAGCTTGTCGCGTTCGGACAGCAGCTCGTCGAGATCCGCCTGGCCGAGGACGGAGCGCAGCGTGGTCTGCGCCAGCTGGTTGGTCGCGTAGGGGTAGTTCTCGACCGAGATGATGGCCTTGATCGGGTCGACGACCCGGTAATAGAGCACGGCGTTGACCCGCACCGACACGTTGTCGCGGGTGATCACGTCCTGCGGCTGGACCTCGAAGGCGATGGTACGCGTCGACACTCTCACCATGCGCTCCACGGGCCAGAAGATGAACACCAGCCCTGGTCCGCGCGCATGCTGCGAGACGCGGCCGAGGAAGAAGGTGACCGCGCGCTCGTACTCCTGCAGGATGTTGATCCAGCGCGACAGCAGGATCACCGCGATCAGCACGATCACGAACAGAGCGAATGGCGCCATCGGCAACTCCCCTCCTCCCATGTCAGGCCTCCCAGCCGGCATCACCGGCAAAACGCAAGGGGCGCACCGCCAGGTTCATGTCGCGCACCCCGATCACCTCGACCGCTTCTCCCGCCGCCACCGGCTGCTCCGCCGTCGCGTCCCAGAGCTCGCCGTGCACGAACACCTTGCCCTGCGGACGCAGCTCCGAGCGGGCGACGCCGCGCTCGTGCACGAGCCCCTCGGCGCCGGTCCGCACCGGCCGGCGCCGCGCCCTCCAAGCCGCTACGAGCAACGTACAGACTGCCGCCGACGTCAACAGCGTCACCACGGTGATCCATTCCAGGCTCACCCGCAGCTCCGGCTCCGGGCTGCTGAACAGCAGCAGCGAGCCAATGATCAGCGACACCGCTCCCGAGAGCGCCAGCACGCCGTGCCCCCCCGCCTTGAGCTCGGCTACGAACAGGCCGATGCCGAGCAGGATCAGCGCCGCGCCGGCATAGTTGACGGCGAGCAGCGACAGGCCGAAGAACGCCAGCAGCAGGGCGATGGCGCCGAACACTCCCGGCATCAGCGTGCCGGGATGGGTGATCTCGAAGAACAGGCCGACGCCGCCCAGCGTCAGCAGCAGGTAGGCGAGCTCGGGATGCGCCAGCGCCGAGAGCAGGCGCTGCGCGGCGGTCATCTCCACCTCGGTCGTCACTGCGCCGGCGGTGTGCAGGACGATGCCCGGGCGGGCCGGAGCGCCCGCCGCGCGCACCCGCCTGCCGTCGAGCGCCCGCAGCAGCTCGGGCAGGCTCGGCGCCACCAGGTCAGCCAGGTGCGCGGCCACTGCCTCCTCGGCGCTGAATGAGCGGCTGGTCATCACCGCCTGCTCGGCCACCTTCACGTCGCGGCCGTTGCGCGCCGCCAGCGAGCGGATGGCCGCCGCCGCGTCCTGCTCCACCTTCTGGCCCATGGTCCCGGTGAGCGACTCGCCGCCCGGTCCCACCGGGTGGGCGGCGCCGGTCCGGGTGCCCGGGGCCATGGCCGCCACGTCCGCCGCCAGCAGCAGGAAGAAGCCCGCCGAGGCCGCCTGCGCCCCGCTGGGCGCCACGTAGACCACCACCGGCGTCCGCGCCGCCAGGATGTCCTTGGTCATCTCGTGCATCGACGTGCCCAGCCCGCCCGGCGTGTCAAGCTCCAGCACCACGACCGCCGCGCCGGCCGCGTCCGCCCGCGCCAGCACCCCGCGCAGGAACTGCGCCGCGACCGGCTGGATGATCGACTCGAGCCGCGCATGCACCACCACCGGCGGCGGGGCGTGAGCGGGCGTGGCCGCCGGCGCCGTGGCGCTTGCGCCGGCCGTCAGGGCGAGCAGGGCCAGCAGGGCCAGTAGATCGAGGAGCACCGGCAATCGTAGTCTGCCGGCAGGGTGCGATCCTGGTCCAGGAAGGGGGCGCTGCGGAGGGAGGCGCATGATCGGCGCCCCTGATCATATCAGTGTAAAGCCGCTTGGCCTAATGCTTTGGCCGCCCTGGCGCCCCTGGCGCCGGTTCGCCTTCGTTCCACCAGCTGCCGCCGGCGGCGATGAACAGCTGGGCCGTGTCCGCGAGGCGCTGGGCGGTGGCGCGCGCGTTGCCGAGCCGGGCGTCGGAATAGGTGTTCTCGGCGACGATCAGCTGCAGCGCGCTGGTCTTGCCGGCGGCGTAGCTCGAGCGCTGCAGCGCCAGCGAGGCGCCGGCGATGTCGAGCGCCCGGCGCGACGCCGCCACCAGCTCGGCATCGTGCTCGAGCGCGCACAGCGCGTCCGCGACCTGGCCGAAGGCCTGCAGGACGGTCTGCCGGTAGGTCGCGAGCTGAGCGTCGTAGGCGTCGACGGCAGCGCGCCGCGCCGCCCCGAGAGCGCCGCCGCGGTAGAGCGGCGCGTCGAGGCTGCCACCCACGGTCCAGGCCCTGCCCGCGGCCTCCAGCAGGCGCGCGAGCGCGGCCGACTCCTGGACGAGGGACGCCGACAGCGTGATCGAAGGGTAGAGCTGCGCGGTCGCCACGCCGATCGCCGCGCTGTCCGCGTGCAGCTGCGCCTCGGCGGCCAGGATGTCCGGGCGCCGGCGGACGAGCTCCGACGGCAGGCTCAGCGGCAGGTTGTCCGGCAGCGTGAATTCCGCGATGTCGAAGTCCGGCGGCGACCAGGCGGCCGGCGCCCTGCCCGCCAGCACCGCCAGCGCGTGACGCGCGACGCTCAGCTGCTGATGCAGGCCGGGCAGCTGCGTGCGGTCGCTCTCCAGCTGGGCCGCGGCCGTCAAGACCTCGCTCCTGGCCACCTTGCCGGCGTCGAACTCGCGCTGGACGAGGGCGAGGTTCTTCTGATCGTTCCTGATCAGGTCCTCCACGGTGGCGATCTGCAGGCGCGTCGAGGCGATGGCGATCGCCGCGGTGACGGAGTTGCCGGTCAGGGTAAGGTACGCCGCCGCCAGCTGGTAGCGCTGGTTCTCCGCCAACGCCGTCTCCTGCTCGACGCGCCGGTGCGTGCCACCGAAGGCGTCGATCGCATAGCTGGCATTGGGCCCGATGGAAAAGAGGTTCCCGCCCCCTCCCCCTCCCGCGCCGCCCGCGCCGCCCACGCCGCCCGAGGTGTGGCGGGCGCCGGCCCCGAGATCGAGCTGCGGATAGAGGCCGGCGCGGGCCTCGACGATCGCCTCCCGCGCCTCCGCCAGCGTGGCCCTGGCGGCGGCAAGGCTGTTGCTCGCGGCGATCGCCTGGCGGAGCGTCTCGTCGAGCCGCGCACAGTGGAACAGCTCCCACCAGGCGGCCGGGACCTGCTCGCCGAGCGCGACGCGCTGGGCGGCCTCGCCGGCGCTCGCCGGGTGCGCCGGGTTCGCCGGCTTCGCCCCGTTCGCCGCGGCCTGCGGCGGCCCGGACCCCGGTACCGCCTCCGCCGGCGGCAGGTAACCATCCACGCCGGGTGGCGCCGGCCGCTTGAAGTCCGGCCCCACGACGCAGCTCCCGGTCACCAGGGCCGCAAGAGCCAGGACGGCCGAGACCGCCGCGCGCGCGCCGTCATTCATAGCGCAGCGCGTCGATCGGGTTGAGGCGCGCGGCCTGGCGCGCGGGATAGTAGCCGAAGAAGACGCCGATCGCGGCCGAGAACAGGAAGGCGGCGAGCACGACGATCGGATACAACAGCGTCGGCCAGCCGGCGACCAGCGAGATCACCCTGGAGGCGACGACGCCGGTGAGGACGCCGGCGCCGCCGCCCATCAGGCTCAGCAGCGACGCCTCGACGAGGAACTGCAGCAGCACGTGGACCCGGCGGGCGCCGATCGCCATGCGGATGCCGATCTCGCGGGTGCGCTCGGTGACCGAGACCAGCAGGATGTTCATGATCCCGATGCCGCCGACCAGCAGCGAGATCGAGGCGATCGCCGCCAGCAGCAGCTCCATCACGCGGCTGCTCTCCTCGGCCACCTCGGCGATCTCGGTCAGGTCGCGCACGGTGAAGTCGTCGGGCTGGCCGGGCCGGAGGCGATGTTGCCGTTCGAGCGTCTGCGTGACCTGCTGCAGCGCCGTCTTGACCAGCTCGCCGCTGCGCGCCTGCACGAACATGGTGTGGACGAACCCCGCCAGCCTGGGTTGGATGCCGAAAGGATTCGGCGGCGGCACGAAGACGGACGCCTGGCTCTGCGCCGAGCTGGGGGCGGCCACCCCGAGGACCCGCTCCTGCGAGGTGCGGAAGGGGATCAAGACGACGTCGTCCTGGTCCTGCCCCGACGCCGAGTGCCCCTTGGCCGCCAGCACGCCGACCACCTCCATGGCGACGTTCTTGACCCGGACGGTGGCGCCGAGCGGGTCCTGGAAGTCGCCGAAGAGATTCGCCAGCACCGTCTGGCCAAGGAGACACACCGTGTTGCCGTCGGTCTCGTCGCGCTCGGTGAGCCTGCGGCCCGCCACCACCGGCCAGTCACGGATCGACAGGTAGCTCGGCGTCACGCCCTGGATGCTGGTGGACCAGTTCTGGTTGCCGTAGACCGTCTGGGCGGACTGCCGGTTCACGAAGCTGATGTCGGACACCGCCGAGTCTTCCTCCAGGATCGCGGCGCCGTCGGTCACCCGCAGCGTCGAGGCGCTGCCGATGCCCGCGCGCACGCCGTTGACCCGCGTCGTTCCCGGCAGCACGACGAGGAGGTTGGTGCCGAGGCTCTCGAGCTGCGCCTTGAGTGCCGCCCGCGCCCCCTCGCCGACGGCGAGCATGGCGATCAGGGCAGCGACGCCGATGAAGATGCCGAGCATGGTGAGCGCCGAGCGCAGCTTGTTGCGGCCGATGCCGCGGCTCGCCGCGAGCAGCGCCATCCAGAGGAACGACCGGACCTCGGCGAGCGGCGACGGACGCTCGAGATCCGCCGGCGCCCCTGGCTCCGATGTCGCCGGCAGGCCGGCCGCGCCAGCCTGTCCACTCTTCCACTCGTCGGAGACCACCTCGCCGTCGCTCATCGTGACGATGCGGTCGGCGGTCTCGGCCAACGCCCGCTCATGGGTCACCAGCACGACCGTCAGCCCACGCTCGCGATTGAGCGCCTGGATGGTGCCGAGGATCTCCCGGGCGGTCTGCGAATCGAGGTTGCCCGTCGGCTCGTCGGCGAGCAGGATCGTCGGGTTGTTGACCAGGGCGCGGGCGATCGCCACCCGCTGCTGCTGGCCGCCGGAGAGCTGGTTGGGATGGTTGCGTGCCCGATCGGCCAGTCCGAGCAGGGCCAGCGTCTCGCGCACCTTCGCGGTGCCCCCCGTCAGCTGGCCCGAGTAGAACAGCGGCAGCGCGACGTTCTCGGCGGCGCTGGTGCGCGCGAGCAGGTTGAAGCTCTGGAACACGAACCCGATCCGGCGGCTGCGGATGCGCGCCAGCGCGGGCTCGGCCAGGTTGGCGACGTCGATCCCGTCCAGCAGGTACGAGCCGCTCGTCGGCTGGTCGAGGCAGCCGATGAGGTTCATCAAGGTCGACTTCCCCGACCCCGACGCGCCCATGATGGCGACGAACTCGCCGCGTCCGACGACCAGGCTGACGCCGCGGAGCGCGTGGACCTCCTGGTCGCCCAGCCGATAGATCTTGGTCACCTCGCGGACGTCGATCACCGGGGCCGCCGGGATCGCCAAGATCGCCGGGACCGCCGGGACCGCCGGGAGCGGGGGGATCCCCGGCGCCGGCAGCGTCGCGCGCGGCTCCTCGCGCGGCGGCGTCACAGGCGCGGTCCTCCCTGGCGGAGCACCTGGTTCTGCTGGTTTGGGGGCGCCGCCCGCTGCCGCTGCTCGCCGGGCTTGATCTCGTTGACCACCACCTTGTCGCCCGGCGCGAGGCCCTTGCCGGACACCTCGACGAGGGTGCCGTCGTCGAGGCCGATGGTCACCGCGACCGGCCGCAGCGTGCCATGGCTCAGCACCCACACCCGGCCGCGGCGCTCGGCCGTGCCGCGGCCTCTGCCTCCTGGCCTGCCCGCCGTCCTGCCTTCGGGGCGGCCTGCACCCCTGCCCTCGGGGCGGCCTTCGCCCCTGCCCTCGGGGCGGCCCTCGCTCCAGCGCCGGCGCCTGCCCTCGCCGCCTGGCCCGGACCTCGCCTCCTCGCCGCTGCCGCCGCCTCCGCTCTCGCGCCTGCCCGCGGGCCGGCTCTCGACCTCGGCGCCGCTGCCGCCCTCGGCGCGCGCGCGCCCTCGATCCTCGGTTCCGGCCGCACCAGCGCCCGCGGCCGGGCCCTCGCCGCCGGCCTGGGCCGTCTCGCGCTCGCGGCCGATCCCCTCCGGCGTGAACCGTACCGCGGGCAGCGGCACACGCAGGACGCCGTCGTGCTCGTCGATCACGACATGAGTGTCGGCGGTCATCCCGGGGAACAGCAGGCGATCGGGATTGTCGACCGCCACGACGGCGTCGTAGGTGACGACGTTCTGGACGGTGATCGGTCCGCGCCGAATCTGCGTCACCTTGCCGCGGAAGGTCTTGCCCGGAAAAGCCTGGACCGTGAACACGACGTCCTGCCCGAGCCGCACCGCGCCGACGTCCGCCTCGCTGACGTTGGTGTCGACCTGCATCTTCGTCAGGTCCCTGCCGATGAGGAACAGGGTCGGGCTCTGCAGGCTCGCCGCCACGGTCTGCCCGACGTCGATGTTGCGGGTGATGACCGTCCCCACGACCGGCGACACGATGTGGGTGTAGGCGAGATTCACCTCCGCCGCCTTCAGCACCGCCTGCTTGTTGACGATCGTCGCCCGGTCGAGGCCGAGCTGGGCCGTGGTCTGGTCGCGGACGCTGCGGTCGTTGTCCACCGTATCCTGCGACACGGTGCCCTCCGCGAGCAGCTTCGAGTCGCGCTCGAAGGCGATCTTGGCGTAGGCCAGCGCGGCTTGATCCTTCTTCAGCTGCGCCTCGGCCGTCCCCACCTCCGCGCGGTCCTGGTCGACGATGAGCTGGAATGGCACGGGATCGATCTGCGCGCAGAGCTGCCCGACCACGACCTCGGTGTTGAAATCGCACTTCAGCGTCTTGATCGGCCCGGAGACATAGGAGCCGACCTGCACCGTCACGACCGGGTTCAGCGCCCCGGTCGTGTTGACGCTGCGCCGGACGTTGCCCCGCGTCACCGCCGCCGTGACGTATTGCGGCCGCTGGCTGCTCGCCCGCCACCACAGCAGGCCCGCGCCGCCGAGGACCGCCACGCCGGCTGCCAGGAGCCAGGAGAGGCGGCGGCGCCGGAGCGCCCCGCCCGCCTGCGTGGAATCGACACCTCTCGCCAGACAAACCTCCGACAGCCTGATCAGGGTCCTGACCTTCGATGCTCCCAAGGCGGCCGCCGCCACGGCGAGATCGAATCGCTATACGAGACGAAACCGCGCGCCGAACGGTTACACGCCGGGCGCCGCCCGCTTGGCGAGACGCTCGACGCCGCGGCGCGGCGCGGCCAGGGGCGCGCTGAGTTGTGCGCGCGGCGCGCGCCGTGGTCTGATCGCAGCGTGCCGCCGTGGACCCGCAGCGGACCGGACAGCGAGGGCGAGAGCGAGCAGCCGCCGGCCGGCCGATGGCAGGCGTGGGCCTGCGGGCTGTTGCTCCTCGCCGCGGGGTTGCACTGTCTGCGGCCGCTGTGGGGCGACGACCTGTTCTGGCAGCTCGCGAACGGGCGGCTGATCCTGGCGACTCACGCGCTGCCGGAGCACGACCCCTTCACCTACACCGCCATCCACCCACCGGTCCACGACGAGTGGCTGTCCGAGGTGCTGCTCGCCGCCGCCGAGCGCTCCCTCGGCCTCGGCGGGCTGCGCCTGCTGTGCTGCGGGCTCTTCGTGGCGGGGTTGGCGCTGCTCTGGCTCCTGGCTCCCGATCGATCTGCCGATCGATCTCCAGAGCCCGCCGCGACGGCGCGGTTCGCTTTAGTGGCCGTGGCCTGGCTGGGGGCGCTGCCGAACGCCAGCTTGCGCCCGCATGCCGTGGCCTGGCCGCTGGCGGTAGCAGTGCTTGCCGGGGCCGCGCCACGCGCGGTCGCGGCCTGGGACCGTGGCCGCGGCTGGCGTCCGCGCCTGCTCTGGCTGGCCGCGCTCTGGCTCGGAACGGTCGTCTGGGTCAATCTGCACTCGAGCGCGCTGATCGTGCCGGCCCTGCTCGCCGTCGCGGCCGCCGGAGGGGCTGTCGATTGGCTCCTGGTCGATCGGCTTCTACGTAGGAGCGGAGGGAGCGGACCAGTCTCGGGAAGCTGGGTCGCCGCGGCGGTCGCCCTCGCCGCCTGCGCAATGCAACCCGCGGGTCTGGGGCTGCTCCCTTACGTGGAGCAGACGCTGCGGATCAACGTCGTGTCGGAGGAATGGCAGCCGCTGCTCACGCTGGACAGCTGGCGGACCTTCCCGAGCGCGGTGCTGGGATGGTGGCTGCTGCTGGCGGCGACTCTGGCCGCCGGCATCGCGGAGCGGCGGCGGTCCGCGGCGACGCCCGCGGCTGACATCGAGGAGCCGCAGCCGTCCGCGGCGATGCAGGCGCCTGGTGTCGCAGAGCCGCGGCGACCGGTCCCCGCGAGCTTCCCGGGCTTCTGGGCGAGCCTGGCCTGCCTCTACCTCGCCGCCGAGCATCGCCGCATGGTCCTGTTCTACTTCGTTCCCGCGCTGTGGCTGGCGCCTCGCCTCGTCGCGGTCTGGACGGCGGCGAGCAGGCGCTCGCGCCGGCTGCTCGCCGCGACCGCCGTCGCCGCCGCCACGGTGCTGGCGCTCGTCGAGCTGCCGGACGCGTCGGCGCGCGGTCCATTGCGCGCCGGCCTCTACCCGCAGCAGGCAACCGCCTTCCTCGCCGCCACCGACCTCGACGGCAGGCTCTTCCACGACCTCGGTTGGGGTGGTTACCTCGAGCTCTATCGCTTCCCGCGCCAGCAGGTCTTCGCGGACGGCAGATGGCTGCTCGGCGGCCCGGAGATGCTCCGGGACTATCGCGCCATGTACGGCCGCGAGGGTCCGCGGCAGGAGATCGACCGCCTGTTCGCCCGCTGGCGGGTCGCGGCGCTGCTGCAGTCCACCGCGGCCTTCGCCGCCGCTCCGCCGCTCGACGCCGAGCGCTGGGCGCTGGCCTGGATCGATCCCACGGCGATCGTGCTGCTGCGGCGCGACCAGGGCTTCGCCGAGCGCCGCCGCCGCGTCTGCGCCTTCTACGGCACCCATCCCGAGCTGGCATTCCACGGGAGATCCCCCAGATCGCCAACATCGCCGAGCTGGCCGCCGCCCACCCTCCGGCCGACCAGGCCGACCGGGCCGACCGGGCCGACTGGGCCGCCTGGGCCGACTGGGCCGACTGGGCCGGCCGCCAGCGCCGCCGCCGTGATCCCTGCCGTGCTCGACGAGTGTCGGGCTGGCGCCAACCCACCTTGAATCCGCAGCGCACGTCGAACTTCGCGGCCGCCCGGCCGGCAGGCCCGCTGATAGACTGCCGGTGCGCGCGGCCCCTCGGCCGGCGGGGCGAGGAGCCCGCGCCCCGGCGCCGGAGGCAGGGCCAGCCAGCCATCATGAGCGACCACCCCGCGGAGCCGACCGTCACCAACCGCCTGGCCGGCGAGAGCAGCCCCTACCTGCTGCTGCACCAGCACAACCCGGTCGACTGGTACCCCTGGGGCGAGGAGGCGCTGGCGCGGGCGCGGCGCGAGGACAAGCCGATCTTCCTGTCGGTGGGCTACTCGACCTGCTACTGGTGCCACGTGATGGAGCGCGAGTCCTTCTCGGAGCCGGGCGTGGCGGCGGTGATGAACCGCGACTTCGTCAACATCAAGCTCGACCGCGAGGAGCGCCCCGATCTCGACGAGGTCTACATGACCGCCACCCAGATCCTCACCGGTCAGGGCGGTTGGCCGAACTCGCTCTTCCTCACCCCCAAGCTCGAGCCCTTCTTCGCCGGCACCTACTTCCCGCCCGACGACGCCCATGGCCGGCCGGGGTTCCGCCACCTCCTCGAAGACCTCGCCGAGGCCTGGAAGCAGCGCCGCGCCGAGGTCGAGGAGCAGGCCGCGGAGATGGCCCGGGCGATGCGCCGCTTCCTCGAGGAGCGCGCCCGCCCGGCGGCCGAGCCTCCCGGACCGGGAGCCTGCTGGCGCGGCGTCGATGCGCTGGCCCGCCGCTTCGACCGGCAGTGGGGCGGCTTCGGCGGCGCGCCGAAGTTCCCGACGCCTTCGAACCTCTTCCTGCTGCTCGAGATGGCCCCCGAGCGGCCCGACGCCGGCGACATGCTCGCGGCGACGCTCGACGCCATGGCGCGCGGCGGCATCTACGACCAGCTGGCCGGGGGCTTCCACCGCTACGCCACCGACCGCGAGTGGAAGGTGCCGCACTTCGAGAAGATGCTCTACGACAACGGCTACCTGCTCGAGCTCTACGCCCGCGAGCATGCCCGCACCGGCGATGCGCAGGCGGCGCGCGTGGCGCGCGAGACGGCGGCCTTCCTCGAGCGCGAGATGACCTCGCCCGAGGGCGCGCTGTGGAGCGCCATCGACGCCGAGACCGACGGCCACGAGGGCGCCTACTACGTGTGGACCCGCGCCGAGATCGACGCCGTGCTGGGCGAGGAGGACGCGGCCTTCACGGCGCCGCTGCTGGGCTTCGCGGGGGCTCCCTTCTTCGAGGGAGACCGCTACGTGCTGCACGCTCCGGAGCGCTGGGAGGAGGTGGCGCGCCGCCGCCGCCTCGATCCGGCAGAGCTGCTGCGCGAGCTGGCGGGGCCGCGTGCCCGCCTGCTCGCGGCGCGCGCCGCGCGGCCGCGGCCGGCGACCGACGACAAGGTGCTCGCCGACTGGAACGGCATCGCCATCGCCGGGCTGGCGATCGCCGGCCGGCTGCTGGGCGAGCCGCGCTTCGTCGCCCAGGCCGTGCGCGCCGCCGACCACGTCCTGGGCGAGATGCGCCCGCCGGGCGGTCCCCTGCTCCACGTCTGGCGCGCCGGCCACGCCCGCATCCCCGCCTATCTCGCGGACTACGCGTTCCTGGTGCGCGGGGCGTTGGCGCTGCACGCCGCCACCGGCGAGGCGCGCTGGCTTGCCGCGGCGGCCGAGCTCACCGACGAGCAGACCGCACGCCTGGGCGATCCGGAGGGCGGATTCTTCGTCGCCGGCGCGAGCCCGGACCTGCTGTTCCGCAGCAAGGACCCCTTCGACGGCGCCACTCCCGCGGCCAATGCCGTGGCGTTGCTCAATTTGATCGATCTCGCCGCTCTCGACACCTCGGAGCGCCAGGCGCACTGGCGCGGCCAGGCCACGGCCGCCCTGCGGGCCTTCGCGCAGCTGGTCGAGCAGCACCCGGAAGCGGTGCGCATGCTGGCCGTCGCCGCGCGCCGCTATCACGGACCCGCGCCCGCCCCGCGCGAGGCCGCCCACCAGCGCGAGCCCGGCGCCGGCCCCCTGGAGATGCTCGAGCAGGAGGCCGCGCAGCTGGTCGAGCTCCACCTCGAGCTCGGGGCCGCGGGGGGTACGGAGGCGGGCGGGGCGGTCCGTGCGGAGGTAACCGCGGACCCCGAGGCCGCCGATGCCGTGGCCGGAGCCGGCGGTGTCGCCGATTGGCGGCCCTTTCGCCTGGCGCTCGACGTCGCGCCCGGCTGGCACCTGCAAGCCAACCCGCCAAGCGAGAGCTATCTCGTGCCCACGACGCTCGCCGCCGAAGGCGCCGCGCTGAGGAATCTCTCCTACCCCGCCGGAGAGCCGCTGCATGTCGCCTTCTCGAGCCAGCCCGTCGCCGCCTACCGCGGCCACCTCGAGATCGCCGGCCAGATCGGCCGGTCCGCCGCCCCTCCGGCGCCGAACGCCGGCGCCGCCAGCGGCCCCGCCCGCCTGCTGCTCACCTACCAGCTCTGCGATGACCGCCGCTGCCTGCCGCCGGTGACCCGTACCGTCCGCCTTTCCTTGATACATCTTGCATCACGATGACGTGGCCGGTGGAGAACTTCACCCGCATTCGATGAGATCGGCCACACGCCAGCGGTCCGCACTCCGCCGTGTTGAGAGGTGCGGCCAGCGATAACAAGAAATAAGCTAATTATAATGTCCGACACAGTCAGCCTTGCACATCGAATTGTCGATAGCGACGCCTTTGCTTCGCTGCGAAGGGAGCAGCGCATTCATGAGCGTTTTCATGCTCTTGGATGGAGCTCCATCAACGGCGCCTACTATAGGGATGCGCAGTCCGAGAAATACCGTGAGATCGACGTCCTGGCCAGTAGGATGTGGAAGCGCACTTATCGATATACCGAGCAGCTAGTTAGAGTCAGGATGGTCGTGGAGGCCAAGTCCATCAAGGGCTTTCATCTCCTCTTGGGTGGCCATGTCAGTAGCGACATGGGTTACGACCATCGATTCTGGCCAGGCAATGATTATCCTCTACATGAGAGACTTCGACAGGCACTTGTCAAGAATGATCTCTTAGAGGTACAAGTCCGCTGGGCCATGAATCAGCTCGAGAAGCTTGCGTTTCCCGGTGATTCCGCCTCGGTTAGTCGGCTGTTGATTCCACCTCCTCCTGCACCGCGGTCAGCATCAACTTTTCGTGAAACTAACATCCATGGTACTAAAGAGCTTGACAGCTCGGTCTTATGGAGAGCGAGTCAGTCACTTTCCTCTGCCGTCAAGGCCTTGAAAGAGGAGCTCCGCGATTATCATCTGGGCTGGATGACCGCCCCTCTCGAATGCAGTCCCAAGCCTCTCGAAGGCCCTCCCAAGGGTGAGGATGTTGCAGATCTTCGTAATTCTTTCAGGCGCCAACTGGGCATGGTCGACATATTCCACCCTATCGCAGTGGTGGAAGCCCACCTTTGGATGCCAGTGGGAAGCAGCGTCGAGCGCGTTCCATCTTGCCGCTTCCTCCAATTGGGGTCCCTGGGGACACCCACGTGGTGGGTTGATATCGTTGATTATGAGGCGCTCCCACAATTTCTAAAGGCGACTACGAATTACTATGCCGTCAGCCTTCGGAGCGTGCGAGCAAAGCCCGTGACCTAACGGACCCGCAGGTGAACCCGGCTGCCACCGGCAACGGAGCACTACCACTGGCTGCCAGGGCGACTGCTGGCACGCGGCCTATAGTAGGATCTTGCGTGGCCGGTCCACCGCCTGCCAGCGGCCAGCCGCTGCTGCCGAGGAGATCACGATGCCCTACCCGCTTCCGCGACGCACCCTGGTCCTTGCCGTCCTGCTGCTCGCCGCGCCGCTTGCGGCGACCCTCTCCGCCCAGGCGCCTGCCGGTGCCGCTCCTGCCGCGGTGAACCCGCCGACGGTGAACCCCCCGACGACCGGGGTCCCCTCCGATCCGAAGGCGGTGGCGGTCGCCGACGCCACCCTGGCGGCGATGGGCGGCCAGGCCGCCTGGGACGGCACGCATTACCTGCGCTTCACCTTCGCCGGCCGCCGCACCCACTTCTGGGACAAGTGGACGGGCCGCCATCGTCTGGAGGGCAAG
>DATNKH010000727.1:0-7717 GCA_035603475.1 Thermoanaerobaculia bacterium | reverse complement strand
GGGGATGGACCCTCGCTAAGTGACCCACGACCCACCCGGAGGCCGCCATGACCGCCATGCCGTGGTCCAAGAACCGGGACGCCGCCGCCTGCGCTCGCCCGCCCGCGCCCCGCCGGCGTCGCTGCTGCGCGGCGGCGCTCGCCGCCCTGGTCGTCGCCTGTCTCGGCCCGGCCGCGGCGGCTGCTGGCGCCACCGCGAGCGCTCCGCCGGCCACCCGCCGCGCCCTGGGCGGCGCGGACGGCATGGGCGGCAAGGGGGGCATGCGCTTCCGCAACGTCGGTCCTTTCCGCGGCGGGCGGGTCTGCGCCGTGACCGGTGTGCGGGGCCGGCCGGCGACCTTCTACTTCGGCAGCACCGGCGGCGGCGTGTGGAAGACGGACGACGCCGGAGCCACCTGGGACCCGATCTCCGACCGCGACTTCTCGACCGGCTCGGTCGGCGCCATCGCCGTGGCGCCGTCCGACCCCAACGTGATCTACGTGGGCAGCGGTGAGTCGCAGCCGCGGGGCAACGTGGCGGCCGGTGACGGCGTCTACAAGTCCACCGACGCCGGGCGCAGCTGGCTCAACGTCGGCCTGCGCGCGACCTGGCACATCTCGCGCGTGGTGATCGATCCCCGCGACCCGGACGTGGTCTACATCGCGGCCCTCGGGCACGTCTGGGGGCCGAACCCGGAGCGCGGCATCTATCGCTCGCGCGACGGCGGCCGGAGCTGGCGGCGGTTGCTGTTCCTTGACGACCGGACCGGCGCCGCCGACCTGGCGATGGATCCCCACAACCCGCGCGTGCTGTTCGCGGCGCTCTGGCAGTTCCAGCGCCTGCCGTGGAGCATCGAGAGCGGCGGGCCGGCGAGCGGTCTCTACCGATCGAACGACGGCGGCGACAGCTGGAGCAGGCTCGCCGGCGGCCTGCCCACGGGCATCGTCGGCCGCATCGGGGTGGCGGTCTCCGGCGCGCGGCGGGACCGCGTCTGGGCGATCGTGGAAGCCGCCGACGGCGGCCTCTTCCGCAGCGACGACGGCGGCGCCAGCTGGCTGCGGGTGAGCTCGGCGCACGCGCTGCGCCAGCGCGCCTGGTACTACACCTGGGTCTACGCCGACCCCAGGCAGCCCGACACCGTCTACCTCCCGAACGTCGAGCTGAACAAGTCGATCGACGGCGGCCGCACCTTCACTTACGTCGGCCCGCGTTTCGGCGACGACCACGACCTGTGGATCGACCCCGACGACCCCGAGCGCATGATCCTGGGCAACGACGGCGGCGCCAGGGTCAGCCTCAACGGCGGCCGCACCTGGTCGAGCGAGGACAACCAGCCGACCGCGCAGATCTACCGCGTGGCGACGGACGGGCGCGTCCCGTACTGGCTCTACGGCGCGCAGCAGGACAAGACCACGATCGCCATCCCGAGCGCCGTTTCCGGGCCGGGGATCGGGGAGGGCGATTGGCACGCGGTGGGGGGCGGCGAGTGCGGCTGGGTCGCGCCCGATCCGCGCGATCTGGAGGTGGTCTATGCCGGCGGCTACGGCGGCGAGATCACCCGCTACGACCACCGGACGCGGCAGGCCCGCGAGATCGCCGCCTGGCCGCAGCAGATCGACGGCCAGGCGGTCCGAGACTTGCGGTACCGGTGGAACTGGAATGCGCCGATCCTGGTCTCGCGCCATGCGCCGCACGTCCTCTACCACGCCGCGCAGGTCCTGCTGCGCAGCGCGGACGGCGGCGAGACCTGGCAGGAGATCAGCCCCGACCTGACGCGCAACGAGCGCGCCAAGCAGGGCTACTCGGGAGGGCCGATCGGCCACGAGATCACCGGCGTCGAGGTCTACGACACCATCTTCGCCCTCGCCGAGTCGCCGCACGACGCGGCGACCCTCTGGGCGGGGAGCGACGACGGCCTGGTGCACCTGACCCGCGACGGCGGCAAGAGCTGGCGGGACGTGACGCCCAGGGGCCTGCCGGAATGGATCCAGATCAACGCGCTCGAGGTCTCGCCGCACGATCCGGCCACCGCCTATCTCGCGGCGACGCGGTTCCAGTACGAGGATCGACGGCCCTACCTCTACGCGACGAACGACTATGGCAGGAGCTGGCGCAGGATCGACGGCGGCATCCCGACGGGCGCGTTCACCCGCGTCGTGCGGGAGGACCCCGAACGGCGCGGCCTGCTCTACGCCGGCACCGAGGCGGGGCTCTACGTCTCGCTCGACGGCGGCGCCTCCTGGCAGCCCTTCCAGCTCAACCTGCCGGCGGTGCCGATCACCGATCTCCAGGTGGCGGGCCGGGACCTGGTGGTGGCCACCCAGGGCCGGGCGTTCTGGATCCTCGACGACCTGACTCCCCTGCGGCGCTGGCGGCCCGAGATGGCCGCCCGCCCGGCCGTGCTGCTGCCGCCGGAGCCGGCGACGCGCGGCGACGGCGCGGCCCTCGACGCGGACGGCGCCCGGCGCGCCCGCCTGGGTCAGAACCCGCCGCCGGGCCTGGTCATCGACTTCTGGCTCGCGGACCTGCCGGCGCCGGCCGCGGTGGTGGCGGTCGAGATCCTGGCCGGCGGCAAGGTGATCCGCAGCGTCTCGAACCAGGCCCCCGAGCGGCGGGCCGGCAGTTCCGAGGGGAGCCCGGAGGAGGACGACGAGGCGAGTGGCGGCGTCCTGGCGCCGAAGGCCGGCCTGAACCGGTTCGTCTGGGACCTGCGGATGGAGGAGCCGAAGCTGATTACGACCAGGCTCGTCTTCGACGACTGGCCGCCGGCCGGCGTCCGGGTGGCGCCGGGGGCCTACACCGTGCGCCTGCGGGTGGGGGAGACGACCGTCGAGGCGAAAGCCCGCGTGCTGCCGAACCCACGGGTCGCGGCCGCGGCGGCCGATCTCGAGCGGCAGTCGCAGCTGCTGGCCGAGATCCACGGCCGCCTCGCCGAGACCCACGGCCTGGTGCGCCGCATCCGCGACCTCGAGACCCAGGCCCGCGAGCAGGTCGAGCGCGCGACGCAGCTGGGCAAGGCGGGCGCCCTCCGGCAGGCCGCGCGCGAGCTCGCCGCGAAGCTCGACGGCGTCGCCGAGAAGCTCTGGAACCCCGAGCTGCAGGCCGACGAGGATTCGCTGGTCTACACCCCGAAGCTCGACTTCCAGTTCGCGGCGCTCGCCGGCGTGCTGGCGACCGCCGACGCGAAGCCGACCGCCGCCGAGGAGCGGCGCTTCGCCGACCTCGATGCGCAGCTCGCGGCGCTGCGCGGCGAGCTGCGGGCAATCTGGGAGCGCGACCTGGCCGCCTTCAATCACGCGCTGGAGGCGGCGGGAGTGCCGCCGCTGATGACGGCGCCATGGCCGTAGGTCAGAAAGGAAGAACGATGCACCGCTGTCGCTTGGCTTCTGGACTGGTCCTCATCATGGCCTGCCTCGGTTCTCCACTCGGTGGACATGCTTCCGGGATATCCGAGAGCCGATATCCCATGCCGAAGACCTTGATGCTGACCGGTGCGCAGCTACCCAGTTGGGTCGATGCATCGGTGGCTATCGGCCCTGATCGCGGTCCCAATCATGCCGTCTTCGGCCCCGAGACTGGGTTGATCAGTGAGTTCCTGGAGAAGACCCCTGATGGAAAGTGTCACCAGGTCGGGGAGATGTACGACGATTCGGCCTTTCGGGCGCCCCGGGCAACGCTCGAGGAAGCCCTCGCCCATTCCGAGGTCGCACTTCTTGGCCGTGTAACGGCGCGGGCATTTGGCTTCTACGACCTTATGCCAGGTCAGCTTCTGCAAGTCGAGCCCGTCAGGTCATTCGGCTCCCGCCTGACGGAACCGCGGTACTACTTCTTCGTTCCTCTCGGGCGCTTCAAGGTTGGTGACGCCGAGCTCTGCAAGACCGACACCCGCTACCCCGAACCGCCTGATATCGGCGACGAGGTATTCCTCTTCGTGGACAAGCCAGCCGACCTGACTGGCACTCTTTTCCATATCCAAACGGCCGGGGACATCGTACCGGTGGGCGCGCACGGCGTCCTACGCATTCCTCACCAATATACGGACGATCCGAAAGGCACCCGCCTGGGTGGGTTCTCGGCTACCACCAAGAGCGATCTGATTGGAAGTCTCCGCCGAAGTAAGTTCAAGCGGAGGTCGGCACCAGTGTCTCTGTGACGATCAAGTTCACTTCCCAGGTCTTGCCCCCGTCCGCCGAGAATGCCTGATCGAAACGACACGAATCCGGGGTGATGTCCGAGACGCCGAAGCGAACCAGAATGGTCCTGTCATTGAACGGTTCCTGATCGTAGAACTCGCCGCGGCCATCCTTGAACTCGCCGACCGCGGGTGGGCTCAGGGTACCGGCCGTACTGCTCGTGATGTTGATGCTCCACTGGTGGGCTTGGGGATTGTAGAGGCGCAGGGTCAAGAGCTCGAGGTGGCCTGCTGGGCCGTCGACCTCCACTTCCCCCAGGTTGGCGCGGCCATCCCAGACTTTCCGAACGATGTCGGTGCCGTGGTATTCGACCCATGTGGTGGAGCCCGTCAGCGGATGCAGGAGGCGCCGCATGTGAACCTTCCAACTACCGATATCGAAGTCGAAGTCGTGCTGCCCATCGCGTATCGCAGCACTGGGTCGAGGGCTGGTTGACGCCGCGTCGGAGGTCTGGCGCGCCAGGCCCTGAAGGGGCTGCAACATGATCACCAGGCTGCACAGCGGGAGATAGGTCCGAAGATGCTGGCGCGCGCTCATGGCTGTCTCCTGTGATCCGTCTGCCGGTCTCGCCGGGGTGCGCTGCTCGGTGACTCCTGGCCAGGCGCTGCCGGCACTGCCAGTCTGACGGCTGATAGTGGTTATTCGCAATAGCCACTTGCAGCAGGTCTGGTGTAGCCATTATCCTTGCCGGCGTGAAGCGCTCTCCCTCGGCGGTCCTGGCCGTCATCGCGGTCGAGCGGACCGCGGCGACGCCCCTCTACCGGCAGATCTACGACGGCTATCGCGACGCGATCGTCGAGCGCCGGCTGCGCGCCGGCGAGCGTCTGCCCTCGACGCGCCAGCTCGCGGCCGAGCTGCGGATCTCGCGGATGCCGGTGCTGATCGCCTTCGAGCAGCTGCTGGCCGAAGGCTACTTCGAGAGTCGCGTGGGCGCCGGAACGTTCGTCGCGGCGGCGTTGCCGGGCGAGCGGCTGGCGCGCGACGCGCACGCGGCTGCCGGGCGACCGGCGGCGCGGGCCCCGCGCTCCGCGCGCGCTTCCCGTCCCGGAGCGCGGCCCGTGTCGGGCCGCTCCGAGACGGTCGTGCCGCCGGAGAGCGAGCCGTGGCTGGGGGGCTGGGGAGCCTTCCGCGTCAGCCAGCCCGCGGTCGATCGCCTTCCGCGGCGGACCTGGTCGCGGCTGGTGTCCCGCCACACCCGCGGCGCGAGCGCCAGGCAGCTGAGCTACGGCTCGGCCATGGGCCATGAGCCCTTCCGCGAGGCGGTGGCCGCCTACCTGCGGACCGCGCGGGCGGTCCGCTGCGAGACGGAGCAGATCATGGCGGTCAGCGGCTCGCAGCAGGCCCTCGACCTCGCGGCCCGGGTGCTGCTCGACCCGGGATGCGAGGTCTGGGTCGAGGAGCCCGGCTACGGCGGCGCGCGGGCGGCCCTGAGCATGGCGGGCGCGCGGCTCGTCCCCGTCCCGGTCGACGGCCAGGGCCTGGACGTGGCCGCCGGCATCGCGCGGGCGCCGCGGGCGCGGGCGGCCTACGTCACGCCCTCACACCAGTACCCCCTCGGCATGACGATGAGCGCGGCGCGCCGGCTGCAGCTGCTGGAGTGGGCGCGGGAGAGCGGCGCCTGGATCCTCGAGGACGACTACGACAGCGAGTATCGCTACGAGAGCCTGCCGGTCGCGGCGTTGCAGGGCCTCGACCGGGACGCCCGTGTCATCTACGTCGGCACTTTCAGCAAGGTCCTGTTCCCGGCGCTGCGCCTGGGCTACCTCGCTCTCCCCGCCGATCTCGTCGCGCGCTTCGCGGCGGTGCGCGAGACGACGGACAATTTCCCGTCGACTCTCTACCAGGCCGTCCTCGCGGACTTCATCACGGAGGGGCACTTCGCCCGCCACCTCCGCAAGATGCGCCAGCTCTACCGCGAACGCCGGGACGCCCTGGTCGGGGCCATCGCCGCCGAGCTCGACGGCGAGCTGCGGGTCCGCGACGGCCAGGCCGGCATGCACCTGGTGGCGACCCTGCGTCCCGGGGTGGACGATCGGAGGCTCGCCGCCGAGGCCGCGCGGCGCGGCCTCTGGCTCATGCCGCTCTCGTCCTGCTATCTCGGCGCCGCCGCCGAGCCTGGCCTGGTCCTCGGCTACGGCGGCACCGGCGCCGGCGAGATCCGGGAGGGCGTCCGCCGCCTCCGCGAGGTGCTCGGCCCATAGGCGGGAGATGCGGGAGATCCGCCTTCCACGACCAGCGAGTAGCATGGGGCGCGATCAGGAGGCCTCTCGATGCGCAAGGTGATCCTCGGGGTCGGCATCAGCCTGGACGGTTACATCGCTCGCCCTGACGGTGCCGTCGATTTCCTCTTCATGCCGAAGGACTACTCGATGGCTGCCTTCTTCGCCTCCATCGATACCTTCGTCATGGGCCGCAAGACCCTCGACGCCGCCGTGCGGATGGGCGGCGGCAGCGGTTCCTTCGGCGGCAAGCCGGCGTACGTCCTCTCACGTTCCCAGCCCGCGGGCGAACGCGACGGCCTCGTCTTCACTCGCGAGTTCCCGGCACAGCTCGTCCGGCGAATTCGCCGGCGCCCGGGCAAGCACATCTGGATGATGGGCGGCGGCGAGCTGGCCCGCGCGTTCCTCGCGGCGGACCTGATCGACGAGCTCTACCTCGGAGTGGTTCCAGTCCTGCTCGGCGAGGGCATTCCGCTGTTCCCGAGCGGCTTCCCCCAACGCGACTTCCGGCTGCTCGAGAACAAGACCTACTCGCGGGGTCTCGTCGCGCTCGTGTACGAGCGGGTCCGCCCGCGGACCAGGCGCAAGGCCGGCAAGCCAGCCACCAAGCCAGCCGCCAAGGCGGCCAAAAAACGAGCCGAGAAGCCAGCAAGAAAGCCGGCAAGAAAGCCTGCGAGATAGCTGATCTATGCCGGCGCCGTGTCGGCCAGCCCGTGGGGCGCGAGGGGCAGGCGGCGCAGCCGGATGCCGGTGGCGGCGAAGATGGCGTTGGCGACGGCCGGCGCCAGAGTCACGAGCGGCGTCTCGCCGGCGCCCGCGGACGGCAGGTCCCGGCGGTCGAGGATCACGACCTCGATCTCCGGGACGTCGGAGAAGCGCGGCACGCGGTACTTCGCGAAGCGCGCGTTCGTGATGCGGCCGTTCTCGAACTCGACGGCCTCGAACAGCGCGCCGCCGATCGCCTGCACGACGGCGCCCTCGACCAGGTTGCGCAGCCCGTTCGGGTTCACCACGGCGCCGCACTCGAAGGCTTCGACCACGCGCCGGAGCCGCACGCGGCGGTCTCCGGGCTCGATCTCGACCTCGGCGCAGGTGGCGACGAAGCTGCCCTTCTCGGTGCCGCCGGCGATCCCGAACCCGCGGCCGGTCCCGGGTTGGCGCTTCCCCCAGCCGAACTGCGCCGCCGCCGCCTCGAACACGGCGCGCAGCCGCGGCTCGGCGAGGTTCTTCAGGCGCAGCGCCAGCGGGTCCATGCCGGCCGCGTGCGCCAGCTCGTCCATGTGGCTCTCGCGGGCGAAATGGTTGGCCGTCGCGGCGAGGCCGCGG
>DATNKH010000726.1:0-2519 GCA_035603475.1 Thermoanaerobaculia bacterium | reverse complement strand
CCGCCGCGGCGTCATGCCGGGGCGAAAGCCAGCCAGCTCACCGGTGCGAGCAGCAACAAGGCGGCGGCGATGCCGATCCACCGGCCGCGGCCGACGGCCTGGGCCGGCTCGGCCGTCGCCGCCATCGGCAGGGCGCGCCGGCGCGGCTTCGGCACCTTGCCCGCCTCGATGCGAGCGTTGGCTTCGAGCAGCAGCTTCTGGACGTTGCCTTGCAGGTTGCGCTGTTCCGGCGACGCGCCGTTCTCGACCTGGAAATGGCCGGCTCGTGCGGCCAAGAGGGCGACGAAGGCATCGAAGCCGCCCAGGTTCTCGAACACGGCGCTGACCACCTCGCCGCCGTGCAGATATAGCGTGCCATTGCCGTCAGCCGCCATCACCCGGACGCAGCAGGTCCTGCCGGCCACCCCTGCCACCTGGACGAGGTCGGCGAGGGAAAACTCCGCGAGGTCTCCAGCTAGTTTCATGGCTCTTTCCCGGGGGCGGTCGAGACTGCCTGCCGTTCAACGTCGATCCTAATGGCGAGGTGCGGCATGGCAGTGACCACTGGGTGACAGGCGGGCACGGCAGGCCCTTGGGGCCGCCGGGGGCCTACCGGCCGCGGCACGAGTCGTGCACGCCGTGCTGCCGTGGCGGGGCGGCGATCGTGTCTCCGGGGCCCCTCCGCCGCGACCTTTTCAAGCTCAGGAGGCTGCCGATGAGAGCTACCGCCCGCGCGCTCGGCTGTGCGCTGCTCCTGCTGTCCGGCTTCGCCGCCGCCGCCCATGCAGCCGACCAGGGCCGCGTGCTCGGCACCGTGGTCGGCGCCGCCGGCGCCCCGCTGGCCGGCGTCAAGGTGATCATCACCAGCCCGGACATGGCCACCTACCGGGTGGAGAAGACCACCGACGCTCGCGGCCAGTTCAGCGCCATCATCCTGGACGCGCAACGCCAGTACACGATCCACCTCGAGAAGCAGGGCTACGTCACCCTCGAGCAACCGCTCAAGCTGAAGATCGAGGACACGCTGCGCGAGAGCTATTCCCTGCAGCCGGCCACCGGGACGGCGGCCGCGCCCACGCAGTCAGGCGGCGCGGCCGCTGCTGGCGCACCACCCGCCGGACAACCCGCCGGGGCCTCCGGCAAGGCGGCGCCGGCTCCGCTGCCGGCGGACGCCGCCGCGGCCAAGGCCAAGCACGACGCTGCCGTCGCCTACAACGAGGGCGTCACCGCCCTCAAGGCCAAGGACGTGCAGACCGCCACCGCGAAGTTCGAGCAGGCGGCGACCGTCGATCCCAAGCTGGCGGAGGCCCATGCCATCCTGGCCGGTCTCTACCTCGAGCAGCACCGGCCCGCCGACGCGCTGGCGGCCGCCGACCGCGCCCTGGCGCTCGAACCCGGCAAGCCGCGGGTGATGCTCGACCGCTACCAGGCGCTCAAGGACCTCGGCGACAAGCAGCGCGCCGCCCAGGCGCTCGCCGCGCTGGCGGCCAGCCATCCCGGCCCCGAGCTGGCGCGCGACGTCGCGGTGAGCCTCTACAACGAGGCGGCCGACGAGCTGCGCGAGAAGCACGTGGAGGACGCGGCCGCCGATCTCAAGCGCGCGATCGAGGTGGACCGGACCCTCGAGCCGGCCTACGGAGGGCTTGCCAACGTCTATCTCACGAAGAAGGATTACCCCGCGGCCCTGGACGTGGCCGACCGCTGGGTGGCCGCCGCGCCCCAGAGCCTGTCGGCCCTGCAGCTGCGCTACAAGGTGCTGTCCGAGCTCAAGGACCCGCGCGCCCAGCAAGCCAAGGCAGCCATGGACAGCGCCAAGGGGGACGTCTCCAATCCTCTGAACCACGGCATCGAGCTCTACAACGGCAACCGCATCCCGGAGGCGACCAAGGTCTTCGAGAGCCTGCTCCAGGCCGACCCCAAGAACGCCCGCGCCCACTACATGCTGGGGCTCTGCTACACCAACACCGGCGACCTGGCACGCGCCAAGGAGCACCTCGAGACCTTCCTGCAGCTGGCGCCCAACGATCCCGAGGCGCAGAGCGCCCGCCAGATGCTGGCCGAGCTCAAGTAAGCCAGGACCCGGAGAGCTTGCCGGCGCGGCCGTCTACGACGCCGCCTTGAGCGGCAGCCGCAGGCGCGCCGCGCAGCCGGGTGGCGGCACGCGGTTGTCGAGGGTCAGGGCGCCGCCGTGGGCCTCGGCGATCTGGCGCGATAGGGCAAGGCCGATGCCGGTGCCGTCGGGCTTGGTGGTGTAGAACGGCACGAAGAGGTTCTCGCGGCTGGCCAGGCCCGGCCCTTCGTCCTCGACCGTCACCTCCAGGAAGGCGCCGTCGACGCGCCAGCCGATGCCGACGCCGCCGACCCCGCCCCGGGTCGAGAGGGCCGCGTCGGCGGCGTTGCGGACCAGGTTGATGAGCAGTTGCTCGAGCTGGTCGGCGTCGCCCTCGACTTCCACGGCCGTCCCGCGCTCGACGAACACCGGCAGGCGGTCCTCGAGCGCGGCGACGCGCCGGATGAGGGCCGAGACCTCGAGCGGCGCC
>DATNKH010000725.1:0-5653 GCA_035603475.1 Thermoanaerobaculia bacterium | reverse complement strand
GAGGCGCCCCGGGGAGGTTGGCAAGCGGCAAGCGGCAAACGGGAAGAGCAGGCGGCTGGCCCGCTCCTAGAAGCTCAGGCGGACGCCGAGCTGCACCAGGCGCTGCTCGCCCTGCGTCGGATCGCCGCCGGCGAAGACCCCCGGCTGGCCGAAGCTTGCGGTACCGAGGACGCCGTTGTACTCCGCCGGGTTCTTGGCGTTGAACAGGTTGAAGACCTCGGCGATGCCTTCGATCGCCACCGACTTGTAGAGCGCGAACGTCTTGGACAGGCGAAGGTCGAACTGCTCGAACGAGCCGGTGCGGCCGGCGTTGAGCCCCGTGCCGGGGGGCAGGAAGATCTGCCGGTTGGTGAGGTTGAAGGGCTCGGTGATCATGAAGGGCGTGCCGGAGTGATAGCGGAACATGGCCGCCACGTTGATCTGCCAGGGAGCGAGGTAGACCGCGCCGAGGCTCACCCGGTGCCGGGCATCGGTGTTGAGCGGGCCGGTGCACCTGCCGCACAACGGGTCGGTCGGATCGATCGAGGCGTCGCGGGCGCCGCGCAGGTCCGGCTGGTAGGTGACGTCGGTGAGGCGGAACTCGTCGGCGCCGGCGAGGGTGATGCCGGTCGCCTTCGACAGAGTGTAGAAGCCCTGGACGGTGAGCTTGCCGCTCAGCCGGTAGCGGAGCCCGAGGTTCAGGCCGCGGTAGGTGCCGGTGCCGTCGCTCTCCCAGACGCGGAAGTTCGCGAACTGCGGGAACAACGGTTGCAGGGTGACGGGATCGACGTTGGCGCGGGAGCGGAAGGGCAAGTCGTGATACTCGACGTCGACCCCCTCGATGTTGACTCCCAATGCGTCGTTGACCTGCCAGGAGTAGCCGAGGGAACCCTGGTACGAGCGCGGCGTGTTGGAAAGGTTCGGCGCCGCCACCTCGTTCGGCGGCGGGATCGCGGCGCCCGGCAGCTGGTTCGGAGGCAGCGGTTGGCCAGGCTGGAAGAAGCTGCCGTCGGGGTTCCGGATGCCGTTCGGATTGGAGTTGTGGTAGACGGTCCCGTAGTTCGACTGCACGGCGCTCGACGGGAACAGGATCGTGGCGTTGGTGTAGGGGAAGTCGTAGTAGATGCCCCAGCCGCCGCGCAGCAGGCGCTTGCCGTCGCCGCCGGTGTCCCAGACGAAGCCGAGCCGGGGAGCGAAGTTCGTCTTGTCGTTCTTCAGCACCCCTCCCTGGCCGCCTTGGAACTGCCGGAAGATGGGGAAGTCGAACTGGGTCTGGGTGGAGAGCGTCTGCCAGATCGGATTACTTCGCTGGTTGAGGTCGAACCCGGTAAACAGGTCGTAGCGCAGGCCGAGGTTCAGGGTCAGCCGGCTGGAGACCGCCCAGTCGTCCTGGGCGTAGGCGCTGTACTGGTTGACCGGGTCGCTGTTGCCGTTGAAGCCGCCGAAGATGGTGATGTCGGTGATCGGCGATCCCACCTGGTCGGTCAGGGTCGAGAACTGGCCGGTGGTGCCGGTGGTGAAGTCGCCGCCCAGGACCGGCTCGTGGATGTACGCGACACCGGTCTTGAAGTCGTGGCGCTGGCTGCCCAGGACGGTCGAGAACCCGAAGTCGTCCTTGTACTGGTACTTGGTCTGGTTGGTGTGCTGCGGGGTGTTGATGTTCTGCCCGGTGGTGAACCCGGAGGGATAGTAGATGAACGGCTGGTTGGAGTCCGCCGTGATGCCGTTGTTGAACTTGCTGTACTGGAACAGCAGCTCGTTCAACATGTCGCTGCCGATCTGGGAGCTGAGGCCGGCCAGCAGCGACTTGTAGTTGTTGGTGACCGTGCCCAGCGAGCTCGGCGCGGCGAGCGGGCTGGCGCCGTACACGTCGGTGTTCTTCTGGTAGCCGTAGCGCACCTGCAGGTACTGCTTCGGCGAGATGTCGTAGGAGAGCTTGCCGCTGAAGAGCTGATCGCTGAACGGCGTCTGCACGGCCTGGCCGGCGATCGACGCGACGGGGAAGTGGGAGTCGACGATGTAGGAGGTCGTGCGGTCGGTCTTCTCGTAGGTGACGAAGAAATGCAGCTTGTCCTGGATGATCGGGCCGCCGAGCGACCCGCCGTACTGCTTGCGGTCGAGCGGTGACTTCGGGGCGTTGTCGACGATCTCGTTCTGCGTCCGCGAGTCGAGGCTGTCGCTGCGGAAGAAGCCGTAGCCGCTGCCGGTGAACCGGTTGGTGCCCGACTTGGTCACCACCGACAGCACGCCGCCGGTCGAGCGGCCGAACTCGGCCTTGTACTCCATGGTCTGGATCTTGAACTCCTGGACGCCTTCGACGCTGAAGTTCTGCAGCGCGCCGCCGATCGTGTCGTCGGTGTTGTCGCCGCCGTCGATCATGTAGTTGACGTTGCGGCCGATGCCGCCGTTGAGCTCGACCACCAGCTGGCCGGGCTTGGTCGGATCGGAGTTGTAGCCCAGGGTGGTGCCGGGCGCGAGCACCGCCAGGTTGGCGAACTGGCGGCCGTTGAGCGGCAGGTTGTCGAGCTCCTGCTGGCTCACCACGGTGCCGACCGCGGGGGTGTTGGCGATCAGCGGCGCCTCGTCCACCACGGTGATCGATTCCGAGACGGCCGACTGGGTCAGCGTGATCTCGAGGTTCCGGATGCTGGCGACGTCGACCTTGACGTCGTCGACGGTCACCGTGCCGAAGCCCGCCAGGTCGACCTTGACGCTATAGGTGCCCACCAGCAGCGACGCCAGCCGGAACGTTCCGTCGGGGCCGGTGACCGTGGTGCGCTCGTAGCCGGTGTCCTTCTGGGCAGCGGTCACGGTCACCCCGGGCAGGGCGGCGCTGGCCTTGTCCACGACGTGCCCGGCGATGGTGCCGGCCGCGGCCTGCGCCCAGGCGCGAGGCGCGGAGCCGAGCGCCCCGAGCACCAGCGCCAGGGTGATGCCGGCGACGGCCGCCAGCCGGTCCGACGCTTTCCTCTGCTTCCAATTCATGGCGTACTCTCCTTTTGGATTCCGATGTCAAACTGAATCAAATCCGCGGGTGAAACCCGCGCGGCAACACGGTGCGAGGCATCACAGCACGCCGCGACGCGCGTGGGGTGTCCAGAGGGGGGCCGTCCGGCGATCACCTCCCTCCCGTCGGTGGCGCGGGTTGAGCGATCTGACCGAGCTGAGCGAGGAAGTGCCGCGCCGCCTGGCGCTGCTCCGCGAACCGCCGCGGCTCCGGGTCGGTGACGCGCAGGAAGTCGCGATAGGCGCCGGCGGCGGCGGCGGCGTTGCCCGCCAGCTGCAGGGCGATGGCGCGGTTGAGCCTCACCTCCTGGTGATCCGGGGCCAGCGCCAGGGCGCGTTCGAAGAAGGGCAGGGCGGCGGCCGGACGATCGCGCTCGACCTCCAGGGCGCCCAGGCCGTTGAGCGGCTCGGCGTAATGTGGGGCGACCGCGATGGCACGGCGATAGGCCTCCGCGGCCTCGTCCGGGCGGCGCATGCTGCGCAGCACGTTGCCGAGGTTGTTCCAGGCGGGTGCGTTGCGCGGGTCGTCCGCGGTGGCGCGCAGGAACTCCTGGCGGGCGGGCTCGAGCCGGCGCTCCGCAAGGTAGACGATGCCCAGGGTGTTGTGCGCTTCGGGCCTGCCCGGATCGAGCCGCACCGCCTTGTCGATGGCTTCCCGCGCCGCCGCCGTCCGGCCGCTCTCCTGCAGCGCCGCCGCCAGGTTGTACCAGGCCTCCGGGTCGGTGGGCGTGAGCGCGGCGACCTCGCGGTAGAGGGCGATGGCGCGGTCGGTCCGCCCGGATTCGCGCAGCGCCTGCGCGAGGCGGGTGCGGAAGACCGGGTTGCCCGGATCGGCGGCGATCAGCGGCTCGAGATCGGCCATCGCCGCCGCGGTCTGCCCGGCCTGCAGCTCGGCGTGGGCGCGCTGGAAGGTCTGGAACAGGGCGACGCCCTGCTTGGGGTCGAGGGGCGGGCGGCCGTGGCTCCTCCCCAGGCCCGCCGCGGCCCGCGGCGGTGCGCCTGCCGCGTAGCCCAGGCTCTCGAGGCGGCGGCGGGTCTCGGCATCGGGAATGGCGGCGGTGGGGGCCGTGCCCGCCGCGCCGCCGGCTGCGACCACCGCCGGAGAAGACGAGCCGGGCGCCCGCGCACTGGCCTCGATGGCGGCGAGCCGCGCCGCGAAGCCCCGCGTAGTCTCTTCCTGTGCGGGACCCGCCGCTGCCGTCGCGGATGCCGCCGGCGCTGTCGCGGATGCCGAAGCGGGCGCCGCGAGGTTCCGCGTCTCGTGCGGATCGCTGTGCAGGTCGTAGAGCTCGGGGCGCGGGGCGGCGATGTACTTGAGCTCGCGGCGGCGCAGCGCGAACAGCGGGCTCCAGCCGAAGACCTCGGGGTAGCGGGTCTCGGCGTAGAGCTCGGACGGGGACGGCTCCCGGCCGGCAAGCAGGGCGGCCGAGAGATCGCGGCCGTCGAGAGCGCCGCCCGGCGGCGGCGGCAGTGGCTGCCGCAGCAGGCCGGCGAGCGACGGGGCGAGATCCACCAGGCTCACCGGCGTGTCGATGCGCCGGGCGGCGAGGCCGGGGGCGCGCAGCAGCAGCGGCACGGAGAGCACCGGTTCATAGAGCAGCAGACCGTGGGTCAGCTCGCCGTGCTCGCCGAGCGACTCGCCGTGGTCGGCGGCGATCGCCACCACGGTGCGGTCGTCGAGCCCCCGGCTGGCGAGCGCCGCGAGCAGCCGGCCGACCTGGGCGTCGTCGAAGGCGATGGCCCCGTCGTAGGGACGGCCGGGGTGGCGCTCGCGGTAGGGCGAAGGCGGGTTGTAGGGAGCGTGGGCGTCGTAGAGATGCACCCAGAGGAAGAACGGGCGAGGGTCGGCCGCGGCGAGCCAGCCGAGCGCCCGGTCCACGACCTGGTCGCCGGGACGCTGCGCCTCGAGCATCCAGCTGGCGTCGGCCGGGCGCTCGATCTCGTCGTCGTAGACCGCGAAGCCGCGGTTGAGCCCGAAGCGATGGTCGAGCACGAAGGCGGCCACGAACGCCGCGGTGCGGTAGCCGGCGCCGGCGAGCACGGTGGCCAGGGTGGGGATGCCGGTGGCCAGCGGCGCGGTGCCGTTGTTGCGGGTGCCGTGATGCGGCGGCAGCAGCCCGGTCAAGATGGTCGTGTGCGAGGGCAGGGTGAGCGGCACCGGCGAGCTGGCGCGGGCGAAGCGCACGCCCTGCCGCGCCAGCGCGTCGAGGTGGGGAGTCTCCGCGGCGGCATCGCCGTAGCAACCCAGGTGGTCCGAGCGCACGGTGTCGAGGGTGACGAGCAGCAGGTTGAGCGGCCCGCCGGCCGCCTCCGTCATGGCTGCGGGCCTTGCCGCCGCGCTCTCCCCGGGAGCCCGGCAGCCTGAGGCAAGTGCGGTGGCGGCCAGGCCCGCAACGCCCGCAACACCCGCAGCCAAGCCCGCAACGCCCGCAACGCCCGCAATGCCCGTAGCCAGGCCCGCAGTGCCCGCAGTCGGGCCGGCGGCCAGAACGAGAGCGGCCAAGGTGGAGCGGGTCGCGCGGATGGTGTGGCGGGGCATCATGAGAGTGGTGCCGCGGCGCCATGGACGGCGCCCCGCTGCGGCCGCTGCCGGCCTCGAGAAGCGCCCTCTGGAGCCATCGATCTGTAGAGGAGAATAGCGAAAACACGGCATCGCGGGAAGCGCCTG
>DATNKH010000724.1:0-2978 GCA_035603475.1 Thermoanaerobaculia bacterium | reverse complement strand
AAGTGGCGTCGCGCCCGCCGGCATGCCGGCACCGTGGCGGGCGGGCACCGCGGCCTCGGCGGGGCGATCGAGGAGCGGCCGCTCGCGGTGGGCGTTGCCGCGCTGGCGCTCGGCCTGCTGGCCGGCGTCGCGCTGCCGGCGACCAGGCGCGAGGACCAGCTGCTCGGCGACGCCCGCGACGATCTCCTGGACAGCGCCCGCGAGGCGGGCAGGGACGTGCTCGAGCAGGGCAAGGAGGTGGCGCGGAGCGCCGTCGAGCGCGTCAAGGAGAGCGTGCGCGAGCAGGAGCTGACGCCCGAGCAGCTGGTGGAGAAGGCGCGTCACGTCGCTCGCGACGCGGCCGAGACGCTGCGCGACGCCGAGCGCGACGTCGTGCAAGGTCTCGGCGGCGGTGGGACGGCGGCGCCACCCCCGATGGAATCGCCATCGCCGCTCCCCGGCACGCCGCCGCGGCTCTGATCTCCCGGAGCGGCGGTCAGTCGTCGATCAGGCTCTCGAAGCGCGCCTTGTTATTGGCCTTGAGGTAGGCGTCGCGCGGCGTCACCTGCTTGGCCTCCACCCTCGCCGCCAGGGCGTCGTCGAGCATCACCATGCCGAGCGCGCGGCCACCCTGCATGATGGTCTGGATCATCGGCGTGTTGCCCTCGCGGATGACGTTCGGCAGGGCGGGGGTCTTGAGCAGGATCTCGACGACGGCGCAGCGGCCCCGGCCGTCGGCGGTGCGCAGCAGCTGCTGCGAGACCACCGCGGCGAGCGATTCGGACAGCGTGGTGCGGATCTGCGCCTGCTCCTCGGCCGGGAAGGCGTCGATGAGGCGGTCGATGGTGTTGGCGGCGCCGTTGGTGTGCATGGTGCCGAAGACCAGCGCGCCCATCTCGGCGGCGGTCAGGGCGAGGGCGATGGTGTCGAGGTCGCGCATCTCGCCGACCATGATGACGTCGGCGTCCTGGCGGATGGCGGCGCGCAGCGCACCGCTGAAGCTCTCCGTGTCGCTGCCCACCTCGCGCTGCGAGAAGCGGCTCCGCTTGTTGCGGTGCACGAACTCGACCGGGTCTTCGATGGTCACGATGTGCCGGCAGGAGTTGGAGTTGATGCGGTCGATGATCGCGGCCAGCGTGGTCGACTTGCCGCTGCCGGTCGGACCGGTGAGCAAGATCAGCCCTGAACGGACTTCGGCGAGCCCGGCGATGGACTTCGGCATGTCCAGCTCCTCGAGGGTGGTGATCGTCTCGGGGATGAGCCGGAAGACCGCGCTGGCACCGTTGAGCTGGCACGAGTAGTTGACGCGGAAGCGGCCGAGGCCCTCGATGCCGTAGGCGAAGTCGAGGTCGTGGTGGCGCTGGTACTCCTCCCACTGGCCGCCGGTGGCGACCTCGCGCAGCAGCTCCGAGATCCGCGAGTCGTCGAGCGGCGTCCAGCCCGGCACCGGCTCGAGCGCGCCGTGGCGGCGGATGCGCGGCTCGAGGCCGGACGCCAGGTGCAGGTCCGAACCACCCTGGTCCTTGACGTGCTGCAGCAGCTCTCGCATTCCGGCCATCGCGCGTCTCCTCGGGTGCTGCTCTCGGCCTCTCGCGTCTCTCGGATCTCTCGGCCGCTCGGATCGCTCGGATCTCTCGGGAGCCCTCGAGTCAGGGGATCTTGGCGGGGTCCTCGGCGTGCAACACCGCCTCGTCGCGGGTCACCACGCCGCTCCTGACCAGGTCGGCGAGCGAGGCATCGAGCTGAATCATGCCGTGCCCGGCGCCGGTCTGCAGGATGGAGCGGATCTGGAAGGTCTTGCTCTCACGGATCAGGTTGGCCACCGCCTTGGTGACGATCAGCACCTCGAGGGCCGGCACCCGGCCGCTGCCGTCGGCCCGCGCCACCAGGCGCTGCGACACCACGGCGCGCAGCGACTCGGAGATCATGGTGCGCATCTGGCCTTGCTGGTTGGGCGGGAAGACGCCGAGCATGCGATTGATGGTGCGCACGGAGTTGTTGGTGTGCAGGGTGCCGAGGACGAGGTGGCCGGTCTCGGCGGCGGTGATCGCCAGCGAGATGGTCTCGAGGTCGCGCAGCTCGCCGATGGCGATGACGTCGGGATCCTCGCGCAACGCGGCGCGCAGGGCGCGGGCGAAGGAGGCGGTGTGCGGGCCCACCTGCCGCTGGTTGACGATCCCGCGGCGGGAGGGGTGGATGTACTCGATGGGGTCCTCGACGGTGACGATGTGCTCGGTGCGGCTGTGGTTGATGATGTTGATCAGCGCCGCCATGGTCGCCGACTTGCCGCAGCCGCTGGGGCCGGTGATCAGCACCATGCCCTGGTTGTAGTCGGCGAGGCGGGCCAGCGACTCGGGGAGGCCGAGCGAGGCCAGGGTCGGCGGCTGCGACGGGATGCTGCGGAACACCGCGTCGAGGCCGCGCTGCTGGCGGTAGGCGTTGGCGCGGAAGCGGGCGCGGCCGGGCAGGCTGTACGCGAAATCGATCTGGCCGTGCCGGTCCAGGGCAGCACGCTGGCCGTCGTCGAGCACCTCCTCGATCATGCGCGCCGCCACCGCCGGTGCGAGGGGCTGCGGATCGAGGTCCACGAGACTGCCGACCAGGCGCACGCCGATCGGCGCGCCGCTGTGGATGTGGATGTCACTGGCGCCGCGCTCGACCGCCAGGGCCAGCACGGCGTCCAACTGCCGCTGGCCGGCAGCCCCTCCGAGCCAGGGCGTCGCGGTCGCCGCGATCGCGGGCCACACGGAAGCCGCGGCGGTGGGAGCGGGGGCGCCCGGGGCACTTGCGGCGCGCGGGAGGGCACCTGGGCTGCCTGGGGCACCCTGGGCACCTGCGCCGCCGGAGACCGCCACCGTGTCGTCCGATCCCGCCGTGGACGCCGCGGGTGGGTAGGCGGAAGAGGCTGCTCTCGCAGTCGAGGGGCTGGGGGACCCGAGGGGGGCGGCCGCCGTCGCCGGCGACAGTGCCGGGGCGGCGGCGCCTCTCGCCGCCGCGGG